>JAPSKX010000032.1 GCA_031181325.1 Paenibacillus sp. | reverse complement strand
GCGGAGTTTTCCGCTGATCTCGCCTGTCCAAGCGCGTTTTCGCGCTTAGATGCGAAATTTTCCGTTAATCTCGCCTATCTAAGCGCGTTTTCGCGCTTAGATGCGAAATTTTCCGTTAATCTCGCGCATCTAAGCGCGTTTTCGCGCTTAGATGCGAAAGCCCCCGCTCAACACGCCCCTCTAAGCGCGTTCTCGCTCAAATAGCCGCCGGACTGCGTTAGCGCCGGCGAGCCGCCCTATTGCTGCTGCGGCGGCTGCGGCTTATGGTGGTGCCGCTGCTGCGCGCGATCGCGGCCGCCGCCTTGATTCGCGTGCGCATGCCGCCCGCCGCCCGCGCTTTCCGGCCGCGCGGCATGCTGCTCCCTCGGCGTGCCCCCGTCGGGGCGCCCGCCGCGTCCGCCGGGGCCGCCCTTCGGTCCGGCATGCCCGCCGCCCGGGCCGCCCGCGCCGGGGCCGCCCGCGCCGGGGCCGCCTCCGGGCCGAGGCCCCTTCGGAAACTTCCGGCCCCCGCCGTGCTGCGGCCGCTGACCGCCTCCGTGCCGTTCGCCGCCGCGCCCGTCCTCCGAGCGGTCTTGCGGCTGGTACCGCGGCTTGTCGAACGGCCGTCCGCCGGACGGCCGACCCTCGCCGCGCCGATCCGCGCCGCCCTGCCGCTGGTCGCGGCGCGGTCCGCCGCCTTGCTCCGCGCGGCCGCCGGCCGCGTCGCCCTTCTCCGCCGCCGCGCTGGCCGCGGCCGCTTGAGCCGCGGCGTTCCGCGCCGCCCGCGACGTCGATTGATGCTCGCGCCACGAATACGGCTTCCGGTCGCTGAACCCCATGCCGCCGGCGACGCCGGCGATGCGCTGCATCCCTTCCGGCCGCTCTTCGCCGTCCTCCGCCGGGACGGCTTCCGCCTCGACGATTGGCTCCTCGGGGCTCGTCCCGTCCGGCGCGCCGCCCTTCCCGGGCAGCCGCTCCAGAATGAAGTACGCGCATCCGAAATTGCAGTATTCCTGAATATAATCCTGCACCGAGGCGATCGCGGCTTCCTTCGGCCCCTTGTTGCTGCCGTCCTTGAAGAAGCCCTTCAGACGAAGCTGATTATAGCCCCAGTCGCCGACGATATAATCATACCGGTCCAGCACTTCGCTATACCGCTCCTTGAACGCCTCCGGCTTCCAGGCGTCCTTGTGCTCCTGTATCAATTCGTAAGCTTTCCCGCCGACCAATATCACGTTAACTCCCCCTCGCCGACTCCACCTGTTCGTGCGCATGGTACGAGCTTCGGACGAGCGGTCCCGACTCGACGTGCGCGAAGCCACGCTGCTTGCCTTCTTCTTTCAACCACGCGAATTCATCCGGCGTGTAGTACTTTTCCACATATAGATGCTTCTTCGAGGGCTGCAAATACTGCCCGATCGTCATAATGTCGCAGCCGACGGCGCGCAGGTCGTCCATCGTCGCCAGCACTTCTTCGATCGTCTCGCCGACGCCGAGCATGATCGACGACTTCGTCCGAATGTGCGGCGCGTACGCCTTGGATCGCTCGAGCAGCTCCAGCGAACGGCGATACTTCGCCTTCGACCGCACCCGGTCGCTCAGCCGCTCCACCGTCTCCACGTTGTGATTCAAGATGTCCGGCTTCGCGTCCAGTACCGCGTATAACGACTCGGCCCGCCCCAGAAAATCCGGAATGAGCACTTCCACGCCGCACATCGGCAGGCGCTTCCGCAGCGCGAGAATCGTATCCGCGAAGATCGACGCCCCCCCGTCCGCGAGATCGTCCCGCGCGACGCTCGTCACGACGCAATGACGCAGCCCCATCTGCTCCGCGGCCTCGGCCACCCGCTCCGGCTCCGCGCGATCGAGCTCCGTCGGCAGCCCCGTGTTCACCGCGCAGAAGCGGCACGCCCTCGTGCAAATATCGCCGAGGATCATGAACGTCGCCGTCCGGTTCGCCCAGCATTCGTGAATGTTCGGGCACTTGGCTTCTTCGCACACGGTATGCAACGTCTTGGAACGCATCATATTTTTGATTTCTTTGAAATTTTCGAATTTCTCTCCGGACACGAGGTCGATTTTCAGCCATTCGGGCTTTCGTTCGATCGTCTTCGCCATGGTGTCCCATCCTTTCGTCGGTTCGCCGGCGGCGCCGCGAGGCGGGCCCGAACCGTTTTCTGCGTAAATGTGTTTACATTATATCATGAACCGCGGTTCATTCCACTTCCGCATTCCGTTTGTGTTATGATGAAGTACAGTGGAACGCACGCACATTGGAGGGGAACTCATGGACATCGGCTTACCCTTGGAACAGAAGGACGCGCGGTTAGGGGACATATTGCGGGACATGGGGAACGTCTTGGTAGCGTTCTCAGGCGGGGTGGACAGCACGTTCGTGCTGAAGCGCGCTCACCAAGAGCTGGGCGACGCCTGCACGGCCGTTACGGCCGCCTCGGAGACGTTCCCGTCGCGCGAGTTCGACGCCGCCGTGAAAATCGCGGAAGAGATGGGCGTCCGCTTGCTCAAGACCGAAGTGTCGGAGCTCGACAACGCGAGCTTCGTCGCCAACAATCCCGATCGCTGCTACCATTGCAAGACGGGATTGTACTCGCACCTGCGACGCATCACCGCCGAACAAGGATATGCTTATATCGTGGACGGCTCGAATATGGACGACTTAGGCGACTACCGTCCCGGTCTCGAAGCGAAGAAGGAACAGGGCGTCCGCAGTCCGCTGCAGGAAGCCGGCCTGACGAAGGACGACATCCGCGAGCTGTCGAAGCGTCTCGGCCTGCCGACCTGGAACAAACCGTCGTTCGCCTGCCTCTCCTCCCGCATTCCGTACGGAACGCGCATCGAGAAGCACAAGATCGATCAATTGGACGAAGCGGAAAATTTCCTGCTGCGACTCGGCCTCTGGCAGGTGCGCGTACGCCATCACGACGAGATCGCCCGCATCGAGGTCATGCCGCAGGAGATGGCGAAGGTCGTCGAGCACAGCGAAGCGATCCACGCGAAATTCGCGGAGATCGGCTTCAAGTACGTCACGCTCGACCTGCGGGGCTACCGGACCGGCAGCATGAACGAGGTGCTGTCCGAGGATACGCGGAAGAAGGCCGCCGCGCAATGAGCGACGAACTGCAGAGCATTCTCGGGCGCGTGGCGGACGGCTCGCTCGCGCCCGCCGACGCGGAGCGCTTGATCGGCGCCAACGTCGCCCGCGCCTCCGTCGCCGAGCTCGGCTACGCTTCGCTCGACGTGCATCGCGAGAAGCGGACGGGCTTCCCCGAAGTCGTCTACGGCGAAGGCAAGACGGCGGAACAAATCGCGGGCATTATGAAGAAGCTATCGGAAAATGCCGACCGCGTCCTCGCCACCCGCGTCTCGCCGGAGAAGGCGGCGTTCGTCGCCGCCGAGCTGCCCGGCGTCTCGTATCACGAGACGGCGCGAGCGCTCACCTTGTTTCGGAAGCCGATCCTGCGCGTGCGGGACGGGTACGTCGCCGTCGTATGCGCCGGCACGTCGGATCTCCCCGTCGCGGAGGAAGCGGCCGTCACATTAGAATGCATGGGCTCGCACGTCGAACGCGTATACGACGTCGGCGTCGCCGGCATTCATCGGCTGTTCGCGCGGCTCGATACGATCCACGGCGCGACGGTCATCGTCGTCGTCGCCGGTATGGAAGGCGCGCTCGCGAGCGTCGTCGGCGGCCTCGTCGACAAGCCGATTCTCGCCGTGCCCACGAGCGTCGGCTACGGCGCCAACTTCGGCGGCGTGTCGGCGCTGCTGACGATGCTGAACTCCTGCGCGCCGGGCGTCTCGGTCGTCAACATCGACAACGGCTTCGGCGCCGGGTACAACGCCGGCATCATCCACTCTCATATTGCGAAGAGGTAGGAGTCGACCACATGCGCATTTTATATTTCGATTGCTTCTCCGGGTTGTCCGGGGATATGACGCTGGCGTCCCTCGTCGATCTCGGCGCGGACCGGGCGTATATCGAGCGGGAGCTCGCCAAGCTGAACGTAGACGGATATACGTTGAAGTGGCACCGCGTCAATAAGAAAGGCATCTCGGCGCTGAAGGCGGATGTGCTGCTCGCCGACGATTCCCCGCCCGTGCGGGTGCCGTTCAAGGTGCTGCACACGCATTCGCATGGAGACGGGCATAGTCATGATCATGATCATGATCACGATCACGGGCATAGCCACGGACATTCGCATGATCATGGTCACGGGCATAGTCATGATCATAGTCATGATCATAGCCACAGCCATGGTCACGAGCATAGCCATGGACATTCGCACAGCCATAGCCACGAGCATTCGCATGATCACGGGCACAGTCACTCGCATGCACACGACCATCGCGGGTACGCGGACATCGTGAAGCTGATCGAAGACGCGGGCCTCAGCGAACGCGCCGCGCAGCTCAGCCTCGCCATCTTCGCGAAGATCGGCGCGGCCGAAGCGAAGATTCACGGCATTCCGCTCGAAATCGTGCACTTCCACGAGGTCGGCGCGGTCGATTCCATCGTCGATATCGTCGGCGTCGCGCTCGCGATCGACAACTTGAATCCCGACCGGATCATGTCCGCGCCGGTCCCGCTCGGCGCCGGTACGATCCATATCGACCATGGCCTGTACCCGGTACCGGCGCCAGCCACGCTCGAGATGATGCGCGGCCTTCCCATCGCGCCGTCGACGCACCGCCTCGAGCTGACGACGCCGACCGGCGCGGGCATCGTCGCCGCGCTCGTCGACGAATTCAGCGCGAGCCTGCCGCCGATGATCATCGAGTCCGTCGGGTACGGCGCCGGCACGCGCGAGCTCCCGAACCAGCCGAACGTCTTGCGTACCGTGCTCGGCTTTGCCGAGAAGCGACTCCACGTCTGGCCGGGCGCCCAGCAAGCGGAAGCGGTCGGTGCTCACCATCACGACCACGAGCGCCATCACAGCGGTCAATGACTTCGTACACCCTATCCTGCGACTTGCGGGGTAGGGTTTTTCCGTGCGCCTCCCTAGCCCCCGCCACCTCGCCCGTTGCCGCTCCGCCCGCCTCCGCCGCCCTAAACAGTTCAATATTCGAACCGTCGACCGCGAACTTCGCCCCATGATGCCTAACGAAATTTTATTCAGCTCCGCCCCGCCCGTCGGCAACCTTCCCCCACCGATCGTCGTCTATGACATGGAATCGATTGTCAAAATATATAGACAATTAGGGGGATGATCACTATGAAACGAAAGATGCCCATCCATGTCGGAGCCGCAGCCTTGCTGGCCGTCTGCATCGCGCTCGCCGGCTGCAGCAGCGACCAACGCGGCGAGAACGCCGCCGGAACCGAAAGCCGCGGCGAATCCGCCCCGGCTTCGGAGCAACCCGCGACCGATACGCCGACCTCGAAGGAAAGCATACAGGACCGCGCGGCTTCCGAAGCCTCGACCGCGTCCGAGGAGCCGATGCCGCCGCCGATTGTCAAGCCGTCCCGCCCGGCGCCGCCGAACGGCGACGACGACATGTACTTCGACCATGCCGGCACGAACCCGTTCGTAGCGACCGAAGACGACGCGGTATCCACGTTCGCCATCGATGTCGACACGGGTTCCTACACGGTCGTTCGCAACTACATCGCCGGCGGTTCGCTGCCGCCCGAGGACGCCGTGCGCGTCGAGGAGTTCGTTAATTATTTCGAGCCCGATTACGCCGCGCCGAAAGACCAAGCGTTCGCGGTTCACGTCGACGGCGGACCGTCCCCGTTCGGAGAAGGCTACGAGCTGGTGCGCATCGGGCTGAAAGGGCGAGAAGTAGCGGACGAAGACCGGAAACCCGCCAACCTGACGTTCGTCATCGACGTGTCCGGTTCGATGGACCGCACGAACAAGCTGGGCTTAGTGAAGCAAAGCCTGCACCTGCTGCTCGACAGCTTGCAGCCGAGCGACCAGATCGCGATCGTCACGTACGGCTCCGATGCGAGAGTCGCGCTCGACCCGGTATCGCTCGAGGAAAAGCGCGCGATCGAGGACGCGATCGACGGGCTTGCCTCGAGCGGTTCGACGAACGCCGAGGAGGGGCTGAAGCTCGGCTACGAAACGGCCGAACGACAATACAGCCGAGACGCCATTAACCGCGTGATCCTGCTCTCGGACGGCGTCGCGAACGTCGGCGAGACGAGCGCGGAAGGCATCCTGCGGACGATCGACGATTACGCGAACACGAAGAACATCACGCTGACGACGGTGGGCTTCGGCATGGGCAACTACAACGACGCGCTTATGGAGCAGCTGGCGGACCAAGGAGACGGCGTGTACGCTTATATCGATTCGTTCACCGAAGCGCGCAGGCTGTTCGTCGAGAACGTCGCCGGCACGCTGCAGACGATCGCGAAAGACACGAAAATTCAAGTAGAATTCAATCCCGATGCCGTCGACCGATACCGCTTGCTCGGCTACGAGAACCGCGACATTCGCGACGAGGACTTCCGCAACGACGAGACCGACGCGGGCGAGGTCGGCGCCGGTCATACGGTGACTGCGCTTTACGAAGTAAAGCTGACTTCCCCCGAGGCTCGGAACGACATCGGCACCGCCCGCATTCGGTACGTCGACGAGAACACGCAGCGCACCGAAGAATGGACCGTGCCGGTTCGCACCGAAGGCGAGCTGTCCGACGAGCTGAAGTTCCTTGCCGCCGTCGCCGAATATGCGGAGATTCTCAGAGACAGCTACTGGGCGAAGGAGAGCTCGATCGACGACGTGCTCGCGCTCGCGGAAGAGACCGCCGACGACGAGCGCGAGCAGCAGTTCGTCACGATGGCGAAGGACACCGCCGCGCTCCGCCGATAACGCGCCGCGCCGCGCGCGAATATCGAAGCAGCCCCTCCCGGACCAGAGTTCCGGAAGGGGCTGTTCTTTTTCGTAGTTCGATCCTCCCCGCCCGCCAGCCACGTAATCGCGCCGGCCGCAAGCCGGCTTCGACGCACCGTCTGGTCCGGTCACGCCCGGCCGGCCCCCTCCCGATACGCCCGCCGCACTTCGTCGTACACCGCCTTCAGCGGCACCCCTTCCCGCTCCGCGATCGCCGCGCAATCCCGGTATTCCGGCGCGTACTGCACCGGCTCCCCGCCGGCGTAGCCGACCTTCACGGCGACCGGCCCCCAGGGCGTGTCCGCCGCGACGATCCGCCGCCCGAGCCGGTGGACGCTCGCGGCGATCCGCCGGATGCCGAGCGTCGTCGTCTCCCGGAAGACGATGCGCTCCATCGCGTCGACGGACTCGCGGCCCGCGAGCACGTTCAGCATGACGCCCGGGCGTCCGCGCTTCATGACGATCGGAATCCAGTACACGTCGTTGGCCCCTGCGGCGAACAGCAGCTCGGCCACGTACGTCGTCCATTCCGGATTCATATCGTCCAAATTCGCTTGCAGCAGCACCATCCCATCGTCGATATGTTCTTCGCCGTGCGCCCCATCGAACAAGAGAGTTCGCTCCTTTTTCCCTGTTTCCGTTATTTTTTCGAAAACTTGCACACATTAAAAATGATACCGCATCAGCGGAAAATGGCAACGTACAGTGGAGGAAACTTATGGCTCTCGCTAAAACTTTCGCCGCCGCGGCGCTGACGGCCGCCCTCGTCGCAGCAATGAGCCCGTCCGCGCCGGCGTCGCGCGCCGCGCCCGCGGATCGGCAGGCGATGTATCGATCCGAAGCCGAGTCGGCAAGGCAAGCCCGCCAATCGATGCTGGATACCTTTACGGAGCGGAAGGCGCTCTACGACAGCGTCAGCGCCGTCACCGGCATTCCTTGGTTCAACCTGGCGGCCGTGGACCAATACGAGCGCACGCTCAGCCTCGCGCATCCGAAGTCGAGACCGCTGCGGGACGGACTCGTCGCGATCCGCTTGTCCGAGTTTCAATGGGTCGGCTTCCTGAACCCGAATCACGCGGACACGAACCTTCGCTCGATCCGCTTCTTCGACGGCTTCGGACGCGACGGGGACGGCGACGGGAAGGCCGACCGCAATAACGACGCCGACGTGCTGTACAGCATGGCCGACTTCCTGCTGCGTTACGGCACTTCCCCGTCCGACTTCGACATCGGCATCTGGGAGTATTATCAGAACGACCGCAGCGTCAAGCGCATCAAGCAATTCGCCAAAATTTACAGCGCGTACGATACGCTCGATCTGCATCGTCACGCGTTCATCCTGCCGCTCGGCGGGGATTACTCGTACCGCAGCACGTGGGGCGCGGCGCGCAGCTACGGCGGATATCGCATCCACGAGGGCACGGACCTGTTCGCCCATCACGGCATGCCGGTTCGCAGCGCCGCGTACGGCGTCGTCGAAGTGATGGGATGGAATCGATACGGCGGCTGGCGGGTCGGCATTCGCGACTTGAACAACGTCTATCATTATTACGCGCATCTGTCGGGGTTCAATAAGAAAATCAAGGAAGGGGACGTCGTCGAGCCCGGCGACGTCGTCGGATGGGTCGGCAGCTCCGGATACGGCAAGCCCGGAACGCAGGGGAAGTTCCCTCCCCATCTGCATTACGGGCTGTACCGGGACAACGGGCTGACGGAGTGGTCGTTCGATCCGTATCCGCATCTGCGGAAGTGGGAACGGGAGGAGCGAAATCGCAAGCGTTCCGGAACATAGCTACGGCTCAGGCGTCTCCGATGCGGACGGCGCCTCTTCGGCTGCGGGCGCTTCCATATGCGGCAGCGCGACCGACGGCGGTACGATCCCGGCGCCTCCCGAGCCGTCTCCCATCGGATTGCCGTTCGCGTCGAAATAATACATCGGCACGTCGCCCTTGACCAAGATGTACGAAATCGGAATTTCCGTCGAGACGACCTCCGGCTCGGTATCGAACGGAATATAAATCATGACTTCCGCCGTGATGCGGACGAAGACGGTGAGAAGCAGCATATTGATCCCGGCGTCCTCCTGGCGGGTCCCGATCTCGACCTGCGGCGCGCCGGCCGATTCGAAGCGGAGCGGAATCGAAGGGCCGAAGGAGGACAGGATGGCGCTGTCGAACGCTTGCCCGATCGGAATGCGCTCTTCGAGGTGAATGTTGGCGTCGAGCGCCTCGTTCACGATGGTAACGATCTCCGACGAAATCTTCATATGCTCCCCGTACTTCAGCGCAAGCCCCGTGAGATCGCCGTCCTGATTCGTCCAGCGGTCGACGAGCTCTTCCATCTCCGCGCTGTTCGCGACCTGATTCGCGATCGCCTGATTGATCGCGTCGGTAGCGACCTGCTTGACGCGAATGCGCGCCACGCTCATCAGCGGCTCGCGGATGTTATGCTCGAGAAAGAGGAACGTCTGGATCGTCAGCGCGAAGCTGACGATCATCGTAATGAGGAAGATCGACCGCTTGCTGAACGGCTTCTTCGGCTGCGCGCGGAATCGGCGGTTGTACAAGGGCGGCCCCCCTTTCGTAAGGCTTCCGGCGGTACCGTCCTTGTCATATATATGAGCCATGCCCGGGAAAAAGACGCCGCTACCTCCCGCCCCCGGTTACGGCCCGAAGACCCGCAAGATACGTATCGAGCAGCATGCGGAAGCTGACGTCCGCGTCGAGCGCGAGGCCGAAGCCGCCCGCTCGCTCGATGGAGGCGAAGCCGTGCAGCAAGCTGCGGAAGCCGCGGATGTGATGCAGCGCCGTCTCCTCCTCCAGCTCGTACGCTTCCAGCACGCGCATGACGACTTGGACAGCGGCGAACGATGCCGCGGCCAACTCCTCGTCGCCCGGGTCCGTCGATCGGAACGTCGCCTCGTATACGCCGGGATGCGCGCGGGCGAAGCCGACGTACGCCTCGCCTAGCGCGACGACGGCCGCGTCGCCGGACTTGCCGACGGCGGCCGTCGCCATCGCGTCCCGGAGCCGTTCAAGGCCGTACAGCGCCAACATGCGCTTCAGCGCGGGCAGTCCCTCCACATGGTTATACAGCGATGGAGTGCGCACCTGCAGCCGTTCGGCCAGCGCGCCGAGCGACAATTGATCGAAGCCCGACGCGTCGGCCAGCTCCGCCGCCGCGCGGAGCACCGTCGGTCGATCCAATCCGACTCGCGGAGACATCGCATCCTCCCCCTCTCATCCGAGCTTCGCTTCGGCTTCGCGAATCGCCCGCCGCATGGCCTCGCCGGGGTCCCGCAGCATGGCGCCGTGGCCGACCGCGAGCGCGCGAGGCGCCAGGTCCAGCAGCTTCCGGGCGCTGTTCACCGCCGTGCGCGCGTCCCACGTGGCGAAAGCCGGGAACGGAAACCACGGCACGACCGTTCCCGCCACCGCCGTGCGTCCCCGCGTCTGGAACGCGTCGCCCGCGATCAGCGTCCCGTCCCGTTCGTCGAGGAACGCGAGCGAGCCCGGCGTATGACCCGGGGATGCGTACGCCGTCAGCGACCCGATTCGGTCGCCTTCGCGGAGCAGCCGATCCGGTCTCGCCGCGAGCTTCTTCGGCACGCCGCCGCGGATCGGAGACGCCGCTTCCCCCGGGCGCAGCGACAAGTCGCGGTCGAAGAAACTTGCATCGCGCTCCGACACGAAGATCGGCGCATCGGGCAGCGCCCGCTTCAAATCGTCTAGGGCGCCGACATGATCCTCGTGCGGATGCGTCAGCACGATTCGCTCGATCCGCTTGCCGATGCGGCCGGCTGCGGCCAGAATGCCGCGGGCCGAATACGGCAGCGCCGCGTCGACGAGCGTAAGGGAATCCTCTTCTTCGACGAGATAACAATTGACCGGGAACGCGCCCGGCAGGAACGTCAGCTGATGAACGAAGCCCAAGGTCGTCGTTTTCATATCGATGCCCTCCTACAGAATAAAACTATCTTTAATAGCATTATAACTAATGCAATTAGTTTTATCAACCGCTTTTTCGCAATGTAAAAAGAGGAGCTTCACTCCTCCACGAGAAATCGAAGCTCTTCGCCCTCCGCATCGATCGTGACGCGGCGATGCTCCGCGTACCACTGGTCCCTCTCCTCGACGAAGAAGGTCATGCCCCCCGCTTCGACTCGAAGCGCGGCGCCGTCGTCTCCCGGCTTCTCCTTCAGAATCCCTAACGCATACGGCTCGCTTCCCCCGCCGGCGTAACGCACGTACACGCGAATGGATTCCCCGTCCTCGAAGCCCCATTCGTTCTTGAGGCATGCGACGGCTCGTTCGGTCACGTCCAGCTTCATCACGCGTTCCCTCCCAGGTACTTTTCGGTTCTCGAATAATTTATCCCGCTACGGCAAATATAACCAAAGGGACCCGAAAAGAAAAGGAGACGGTACTTTATGACGGCATTAAAGTTTGCGATCGTATATTACAGCTCTACAGGCACGAATTACAAGCTATCGAAAATGGCGGAGGAAGCCGCGAAGGCGAGCGGCGCCGAGGTGAAGCTCATGAAAGTGCAGGAACTCGCCCCGGAAGCCGCAATCAACGGCAATCCGCTCTGGAAAGCGCACGTCGAGGCGACGAAGGACGTTCCCGTCGTCACGCTGAACGATCTGGAATGGGCGGACGCGGTGTTGTTCAGCATGCCGACGCGCTTCGGGAACGTGCCGGCGCAGATGAAGCAGTTCCTCGACACGACCGGCGGCCTGTGGTTCCAAGGCAAGCTCGTCAATAAAGTCGTGAGCGCCATGACGTCCGCGCAGAACGATCATGGCGGTCAAGAGGCGACGATTCTGTCGTTGTATACGACGATGTACCACTGGGGCGCCATTATCGCCGCGCCGGGCTACACGGATCCGGTCATCTTCTCGACCGGCGGCAATCCGTACGGCACGAGCGTGAAGGTCGACCAAGAGGGCAACATGACGCAGGACGTGCAGCCGGCGGTCGCCCATCAGGTGAAGCGAATGTTGGACATCGCGGCGAAGGTGAAGGCGTAATCGAACCGAGAAGCGGCGATCCGTCCCGTCGTTCGTCCGGGCCGTCGCCGCTTCTTTCCTTACCTGTTTCCTTGCATTGCCTCCTCGCGCGGAAGCTCGCTCCAATCGAAGGACAGCGACTGTCCGGTCGCCATGGCGCGATCCGCCCGAAAGCCGATCATATGCCCGACGATCGAGTTTTCCAACGAGGCGGAAAACTTCGACTCCGCATCTCCCCGCACGACGCGGACGAAATCTTCCACGAGGCGATGGTCGCCGCCGCCGTGCATATCGTTGCTCACGCTGATCTCGACCCGCTCCTCGCGGAACGTGCCGTCGCCCGACAACGACGGATGGCGCACGACGAAAGCGCCCTCCTCCAGCACGCCTTGAATTTCTCCCTTCGTCCCGGTGATGTGCACGGTTCGGCACGCCTTCGCCGTCGCGCCCACAAGATTGTGAACGGCCGTGCTGCCGTCCTCGAATTCGATCATGACGGCCTGATGGTCGACGATGTCGTTGTCGCAGCGCCAGACGCAGCGGCCGAACGGATTGTCCGTGCGGAGGCTCTCCAGCTTCTCCTCTTCGTTCCACCGCACCCCGTCCAAATACCGAGGCCATACGTACGTCCCCCATAACGGACGATCGACGTACAGCTTCTTCGCCGAATAGACGCAATCCGCTTCGATCTCGCAGTCGGTCAAGCAGCGGGTGCCCGAGCCGGCGGGGGCCCGAGCCTCGCGGAATTGCGACAGACTGCCGTAGCTCGCCACCTTGGCCGGGCGCGCGCCGGAATGAAACCAGGCGATCAGGTCGAGGTCGTGGCAACATTTCTGCATAAGGAAGGAAGAACCGCCCTTCGCCCGATTCGCGAACTTCCCTCGCACGAACGCCGTCGCCATATGGTGGAAGTCTACGTTCTCCTCCGTCTGGATATGGAGGATCTCCCCGATCGCGCCCGATTCGATCCGCCTCTTTAGTTCCATGTAGAAAGGCGCGTAACGCAGCACATGACATATCATGACCTTGCGGCCGTACTCCCGCGCCGCGCGATACAACGCCGTCACCTCGTCCTCCGATACGCCGATCGGCTTCTCGAGCAGCAGGTCGTATCCCTGGCGGAGCAAGGGGAGACTGGTCGGAACGTGGAGGTCGTCCATCGTGCCGTTGACGACCGCGTCCGCGAGCTTCGGGCGGGCCGTCAGCTCCTCGACCGTCTCGAACGTCATCTCCTCCGAGATCCCGTACGTCTTCGCCGTATGCTCCCGCCGGATCGGATCCGGCTCCACGACGCCTACGATCCGCATCCGCTCCGGATGCTTCCGCGAGTAGCTCGCGTAATTCATGCTGCGGCTGCCGGCTCCGACGACGATGACGGCGATCGGCCGCTCCCCAGCGGCTCCCGCCGGATCGTATCGATTCATGATCTTCATCCCCCTGCGGAATTATTCGGTATGGATCCCCAGCGATTTCTTGATCCGATAATCCTTCGGCGTCGTGCCGAAGCGCTTCTTGAACAGCTTGAAGAAATAACTCGGCGAGCTGAAGCCGACCTTCTCGGATATTTCGTTGACGGGCAGCGTGTGATTTTCCAGAAGCATGACCGATTTCAACAATCGAATCTCGTTGATATAGTCCGACACGGAAATCGTCTCCTGCCGTTTGAAGATGCGCCCGACGTAAGCGGAAGACATCTTCATCCGATCGGAGAGTTCCTGCAAGCCGAGGTTCGGGTTCGAGTAGTTCGCTTGAATGATTTCCTTGATCGTATCGACGATTACATGGTCTTTACTTTCGGAGCCCCGCTTCCGGTCGACGAAGATCGCGTCGAGCAAACCGCGGAATCCCGCGAAGATATCGTCCAGCGTCTCCTTCTCGAACACGAGCCGGTCGACGGAACGCAGATCGATCGACAGCGGCGCCAGCTTGTTCTGGTTGATTTCCTTTACGGTTTGCTTCAGGATGATCCCGAGATGCATGCTGGACTGAACGACCGCGTCGATGCTCATCCCGCCGATGACGCGGCGCAGCTGCTCCAATTCTTGATAGACGCTCTCCTGCCGGTTCGACTTGACCGCTTCGATGAACTTGCGCTCGAGCTCCGGCGGGATGTTCGTCTCCGGATTGTCCTGATTCGCCTTGATCATCGACGGAGTAATGACGGTACGCAAGCCGAAAACCATTCTGTATGCGAGCGTATCGAGCGCCCGCTCGTACCGATCGGTCAGCTTCCGGAAATCTAGCGTCGGCTCGCTGAACGCGACCGTGAACGTGACGTGATAATATTCGTCCACGACCGATTGCGCGCGGCGAAGCAGCTGCGAGATGCGCTCGTACCGGTCTTCGCCTGGGTCCTCGGCTTCGAGGAGCAGCACCAGATGATCGCCCCGCATGTCGACGACATCGACGTCCAGCTCCGCCGAGACGACCTCGTGGATAATGTTCGCGACCGCGAAATGAAGCAGGCTCACGTCGACGCCCTTCGTCCTCTCCTTCAGCTTCGCGTAATCGTCCAGCTTGATGACGCCGAGCACGAGCTCCCGGTTCAGACTCGTTCGCAAGTACCCATGATCGAGGCATTCTTGGCGGTCCTCCTCGGAGAACGCGGCGCTGTCGGTAATGAGCTTCCTCACGTAATAGGAACGAAGGATCGCCTCGTCCCCCCCTTGCTTGACTTGCTCCTGCAGGAACGTCTCGATCAACCGGTTGTACATTTGAGAAATATAGCCGATTTCGTCCTTCTCCTCGGAGGGCTCCGACTCGCTCCCGGGAAACCGCTTGGTCTGCTTCAGCAGACCGTTGATCGGCGAATACAGCTTGTTCGTCACGAACAAGGACGCCACGATCGCCAGCGCGAGACAGACGGCCGCGATGGTCAAGAAGACGATCCGGAGCTTGTCGACCGCGGCCAAGACGACGGCGTACGGCTCGACGTCCACGATCAACCAACGGACGGAAGGATTCGACATGTAGTTGACGATATACTTCTCGCCGCCGGACTCGAAGGTGAATTGCGCCGCATCGCTTCCTTCGGCGTCGTAATGACGACGCACCTCGCCCTTTAACGCTTCCAGATCGAGCTTCGTCTCCGCGTTCGGGCTGTAGAAATTCATATTTTGATCCAAGATGAACAGTTGGTTGGCGCGGTCCGCCGGCCGGCCGTTCATGAGCTCCAGCTTCTCCAGGAGCCACTCGGGCTTCACGTTGAGAATCAACGCGCTTTCCGTCTTGACGTAGTCGGCTAATGAATCGTATAGAAACAGGGAAAATACGTCCTGCGTGCGTTCGGGGCGCCTGACGTCGGGCTGGAATCGCACCGGCATCAATTCCATCTTGTACATCGGATCGTCGCCGTTCAAATACCCTTCGATCCGCCGAAGCAAATCGCTGTTCGGCGCGTCGATCGCGGAATCGCCGCCGGTAAAATAGACGTCCCGCTTGCTGTTATAGATCACGACCGAATGAAGGAAGGAGTTGTACGCGATCGTCTTGTTCAGTCGGTTGACGCGCGACGTATCCTCGAAACGGTCCACCTCGCCGCTGTAGAGCAGATGCGCCGTTTCGTTTTCGTAAAATAACGAGACGGCGTACGTTTTCACTGTTTCGTTCATGTACGTGATATTGTAGTTGATCTGAGAAAGCACCTTCGCGTTCGCTTCCCGCTGCGAATCCAAGCTGATCCGCTGGGCATACCAGAGCGCGGTCAACAACGAAGCCAACACGAAAAAAACGAGCAGGATATTGATCGATAAAACGATACGCATGAAATATCTACGTTCTCTGTACTTCCGCAGGTAGTTATTCATAGGTACCCTCTCATCTTACAAGTCTCTGGAAGCGGCGCAGTCGTGAGGTTATTGTAACACGGGCGCCCCTCAGGGGACAGGCCGAACGTCGCCGAGGCGGAATACGCCGCCGCTCTGTTCGTAAAACTCGGGCCCGAGGCGGAACGCGCCCCGCTCCTCCGCGATCCAGCCGCCGTCCGGAATCGGATGCCCTCGCTTCATCGCTTCCCAGTCGCGGTAATTTTGTTTGCCGTTCGTCTCGATCAGCCCCATGGAGAGGCCGGGCAGCGGCGGGAGCAGCGCCGCCAAATTTTTGTTCCAGTCGACCATGACCGGGCTCCCTGTCAAGTCGGCGCAGAAACAAGGGACGCCCCGATCGACGGCCAGCTTCGCGATCCTGAGGCTGACGCTCATCGTCTTGGCGATCGGCTTGAGCGCGAACGCTCCGTATCCGAGTCGGATGCGTTCCAACGCGTCTTCTTCCCCGTGTACGCTCTCGTCGGCGACGATTCGCACCGGAACGTCGCCGACGCTCTCCCGCACCTCTTCGGGGAACGGCTCCTCGAGGAGCATGACGCGCTCTAACGCCCCCATACGATCCGCGGCGTCTACCAGCCTCCAGAGCAGCTCCTTCGTGCCGTATCGCCCGTTGATATCGAGATAATAGGCGATGCGTCCGTCCCGCGTACAAGGGGTTTCTCTCACGCAGGCGAGGCGATGGACGGCGCGAAGCCGCTCGATGTCCCAAGCCAGCATCTTCTCCGGATCGCCGTCCCGTTCGGGATCGGAGCCGAGCTTGATCTTCAAGACGAAGTAGCCTTCGTCCAGCAGCGCCTCGACGTCGGCGTCGCTCATGCCGTAGGAGACGACCGGCGTAGAGGCGAGCGACGCTTGGCGCCAGGCGAGGCTCGAACGGTACTCCGGCGGAAGCAGCTCGACGAAGCGCGCTTCGGAGCGACGGCGGGCGAGCAGCGCCCAAGCGGCGTGATCCGCCGCGACGAGCGCGTTGAGCGCGAACGTCGGCCGCAGCGGCGCCCCGCTCCACCGTTCGGCGGCATACTCGCGCGCCGGCCCCAGCAGCGCGTCGAACAGGTCGAGCGGGGTGTCGTAACGGGCGCCTTCGACCGCCCACAGCGCGTGACGGCTGATGTCACGCATGAAGGCGTTGCCTCGGTCGTGACCCCAAGCTTCATACACCTTGGCGTCGGACCATAATACGCTTTGGACCGACAGCCCCTCGCCGACGCGGCCCGTCTCGTCCGCCAACGCGACGCGAGTCTGCCAGAGCTCGTCGACGAAGCCGCCTTTGAATCCGAACGGAGCGAGCAGTGGCGCCCGCTCCGCCCGGAGCGTCGTTTTCCGAATTTCGATCATTGCCGTCGTCCCCCCTTGGCGTTCAATGCCCGACCATCCGTCCCGGCTTCAGCCGTTCCGCTTCCGCGCGTCGGAAGTAATCGTCGATCGGCTCCAAGCCGTATTCCGCGATGACGTCGTCCACGGTGAACTCCTCGGTCTCGCTCGTCAGCAGCACGCAGCCCAAATATCCCGGATCGTGGATTTTGATCTTGGGGCCGTACTTTCGCTTCATGTCGCGGAAGCGCGCCCCGTTCTCGTCGATATGCAGCACCGCGTAATCCAGATTGACGCGCGCGGTGACGAACGGGTAATAGTTCGTGCTATGCGCCGCCGTCTCGCCGAGCGGCGTCACTACCGTGCAAGGCAGCCCCGCGATCGCCCCCGCGAAATACGCCCTGCACGAATACGCCCAATAGCCTTGCATGGCGCCGCCGTGATACATGGACGGGAAGACGATGACGTCGAGCTTCTCCTTCGCGTAGCGCAGCCGCAGCTCGTCGAAGTTGAGATCGAAGCAGATGGCGGCGCCCACTCTCCCGAAGTCGCACTCGAACACGCTTGCGTCGGACCCGTACAAAATATTCGTCTTCGAGAATTCGTCGGGCACCAAATAGTTCTTCGTGTAGGCACCCATCGCGAGACCCTCGCGATCGATCAGCTGCACGGCGTTGCGCCAGCTGCCGTCCTCGGCCTCCGTATGCGACGGGTACGCGATGTAGCAGCGGTGCCGCGCGGCGATGTCCGCGAGCATATCCCGGAATCGGTCGCCTCGCGTTCGGTAGTACGCAAGGCGGCGATCCAGCGGATACGCCGTCACGTCCGGGCGGTCGCACGCCTCCGGCAGCACGATCAGGTCCGGCCGGTCGGGCAGCACGTTGTCCAAGTGATGCCTCCAGTGCCCCATCATGCGCTCCAGCGCTTCTTCGGGCGGCACGTCCGCTTCGATGCGGTACGGCCTCGGCCCGACGCAAGCGATCGTCACGTAGTTGGCCATTGCAGCCCCTCCTTAAGACGTTAAGCTTCGTACACCCACCAAGCCTTCGCGGAATGCGGGGCCAGGGGGATGTCCCCTCCCTCGAGCGTATCGACGCGTTCCCCGGTCCAGAACTCCTCGTACGCGCCTTTCCGCCCGGCGTAAGGCGGCGGGAGCTTCGCGCTTCGATAGTCGTCGCTCAGGTTGAACAAGACGAGCAGCGTGCGCCCCTTCCCTCGCGCCTCGACGATCGGCAGATCGTCCCCGTCCCAGTCGAACAGGTTGAGCGGCACGCCGCGACCGACGGGCTCCTGAAGCATCGCGTCCAGCAGCGCGAGCCCGCGCTCGTTGAGCAGCGGCAGCGCGTCGCTGAACACCATGTCGCCGCCGCCCGCGTAACAAGCGAGAAGCAGCGTCTTCGCTTCCTCCTCGTTCATCTCCCGCCCCGTATAGAAGTTCCCGCCTCTCCGCCACGGCGACTTCGCGAGGCGCCGGCTCAGACGGCGGTCGTCCGTCGTGCTCTCGCATCGAACGATCGCGAAGTCGGGGTCGGCGTTGCCGACCGCGCCTTGCATCCACCAACGCGCCAGCATCGAGCGAATGTTTTGCCTGATGTGACTCCAATAATGATGCGTGTCGCCGGTCGTCCGGTGCGCGTTCGCGATGCCGACGACCGATTCGTACGGCGCGCCGCAGGCGAGCAAATACGCGTCTTCCCCGATCGCCTCTCGAATGAGCAGGAACAGCTCGCGGATCATCCCCGCGGGCGTGACGTCGTCTCGGGCGAAGCGAACGGCGCCCATCAAATACTGGGCGAAATCGCATTTGAAATACGTAAAGCCCGCCGACCGCAGTTCCGTAAATACCGATCTCAAGTGCGCGCGTACGTCCGGATGCGTGATGTCGAGCAGAACCATGGAGCCGTACCCCATACTGACTACATACGGATTTCCTTCCGCGTCGCCCGCGAACCAATCCGGGTGGTCCCGGTACAAGGGCGTATAGACGTTGACGAGCAGCGGCGCCGTCCAGATGCCGGGCTCGGATCCGGTTTCGCGAATCCGATCGCAAAACGCCTTCAATCCGCTCGGGAACTTCCACCCCGCTTCCCAGACGCCCCATTGGCGCTCGTAGCCTTCGTCGATCACGACATAGTCGAGCGCCCCGGCTCCCCACCGTTCGCGCGCCGCTCTCGCGTTGACGACGAGATCGTCCTCCGCGACGGCCCCGGCGTAGTAATCCCAGGAGTTCCATCCGGTCATGCGCCGCTCGGGGAAGATCGAGGAAGGCAGCCGGTCCCTGAGCAGCGACGCGTACCGGTCGAGCAGCGCGACGCCGTCCGTTCCGTGCAGCGCGACCAGATGCGCCAGCGCGAGCGACTCGCCCGCCGCGAGACGGCGAGGAACGCCGAGACGCGCCGCGATCCCGAAGGCGCCGTCCCGATGCGGGAACTCGTGAAGGATCGGAAAGCTGACGAAGCAATCGCCGTACGGCGGAAGCGCTCCGAGCAGGAGCGCTTCTCCGGGACGCCGGCGCGACAGCACGGTCACCATGCCCGAAATATCCGCGGGATCCGCCCAATCGTTCGGGCGGTGGAGCGGGCGTACGCCCGCCAACCCTTCGAACGTCGCGGGATGATGCAGCTGCACGTATTCCCGCGCATCCAGATTCGGCCCTCCCCGAACCGGCCGCCACTCCAGACCGATCGACGTCAAGCGGATGTCCTTCCCGCCGTCGTTGCGTACGGTCACGGTCCGCATCCCGTCTTGGCCGACCGTCAGGGACAACGTCAAGCTTGACCAGCGCCAGGTTCGGCTTCCGTCCGGCCGCTCTTCGGCGGCGTCGGCGGCTTCGCCCGAATACGTACCGCCGTCGAACGCGACCTGCACCGCGGCCCGGTCGAATCGAATCTCATTAAGATGCTGCATGACTGAAAGCCCTCCGTCCTTAATAAAACTTCCTTATTACGCTAACAGGTGCATCTGCTCCGCGCGCACTTCGCCGGATAGCGGTCTGCCTTCGATATACGCCTTCAAGTCGTCGATCGCCGACTGCGCGATTCGCCCCATCCCGTTGTTGACGGCCCCGGCGATATGCGGCGTCAGCGTCACGTTCGGCAGCCTTCGGAACGGATGATCCTCCGCCGGCGGCTCCGGTTCGGTGACGTCCAAGCAGGCGTACAGCCTGCCCTTGCTCAGCTCGGCGACCAACGCGTCTTCGTCGATGACGGAGCCCCTCGCCGTATTGATCAGCACGCAGTCGTCCTTCATCATCGCGAGCCGCGACGCGTCGAACATATGGTACGTCTCCGGCAGCGACGGAAGATGAATCGAGACGACGTCGCTTTCTCGCAGCAGCGTCTCCAGCTCGACCTTCTCCGCCCCCATCTCCCGGGCTCTCTCCGCGCTGACGAACGGGTCGTACAGGACGATCCGCACGTCGAAATTGCGCATCAGCTTGACGTAATGGGAGCCCGCCCGCCCGGCGCCGACGACGCCGACCGTGAGGCCGTATACTTCCCGCACGCGGGGGCCGGGGTCCCAGCCGCCGTCGCGCGTCTCCCGGCCGAGGCGCCACATATCCTTCAAGGATACGATCGTAAAGCCGAGCGCCGTCTCCGCGACGCCCTTGCCGAGCGCTTCCGTCGCGTTGGATACCCGGACGCCCCGGCTCCACAACGCGTCCGTGACGATCGGCTTCACCGTGCCGGCGGCGTGGAGCACCAGCTTCAAGTTCGGCGCGGCGTCCAGCACCCGCTCCGTGAGCGGCCCGCATCCCCACGAGGTGATCGCGACGTCCGCGCCGGCGATGAGGGCGCAGGCTTCTTCCTCGCTAGGGTTGGCGTTCGATTCGTTCAGCGCGACGTCCCCCCATTCCCGCAATAACTCGAGATGCTGCGCGCCGAACACCTTTTCCCGTACGTCCTTCCTCTGCAGTAAAGCGATTTTCATGTAGGCTCCTCCTTGAAAAAGAACGAGAATAGATCGGATGGTCCAATCTATTCCCGCTTCGTATCTTCGGTCGTTCTTACTTCTTGCCGTTCGCCGCCAACCATTCGTTCAGCTGCTTCTGCGTCTCGGCCCGGATGACTTCCGTGCCGGCCTTCTCCAGCTTCTCTTCGTATATCGGCAGGTACTCTTCCGGATCGAGCGTGCCGCTCGCGAGCGCGGCGTAATATTCGTCGTTGACGGCCTTCACGTTCGCGGTTTCCGTCTTGACGGGGTCGGTGTTGAAGACGAAGCCGTTATACGGCGAAACTTCCGCCTCCGCATTGATCGCGGCCGTCTGCTCCAACTTGTCCGCGGGCGCTCCCTCCGGCAAGTATTCGTTGCGAATGTTGCCGAATACCCAGTCCGTGTTCGTGAAGTACCCCGACTCCGGATTCGTCTTAATGAAGTTGCCCGTCGTCTTCTCGTAGTGCTTGCCTTCGATGCCGTACACGAGCGTGTTGTACAGCTCTTTATCCGTGTTGACGAGCTCGAGGAACATCATCGCGCGCTCCGGATTTTTGGACGTGCGGCTGATCGCGTTCATCGTGCTGCCCGCGCCGGTGAACACCGCCTTCGCGAGCGGATGGAGAACGACCTCTTCGCCGCCGATCGCCGCGCTGAACTCCACCTCGGAGCCCGGCTTGCCGGTGAAGTCGAACCAAACCGCCGTGTTCCCTTTGTTGTAGGCGTCCGCGGCGGACTTCAGCGTCGCGGCGTCCTCGTTGATCAGACCTTGGGAATACCAGGAGTGCACCAGCTTGAAGTTTTCCCGCATTTCTTTCGTCACTTCCGGCAGCACGGTGTGCGTCGGATCATTCTTGTACACCCTCACTTTCGCATCGATGCCGTAAATGAAGGGAGTGTAGAAGCCTCTCGTCGTGCCGAACGGCACGATGCCGGGCTCGTTCTCTTTGATTTGCTTCAGGAACGGCTCGATGTCGTCGATTTTCTTGATCGTGCTGAGGTCGAGGTTGTATTTGTCCACGAACCGCTTCTGCAGAACCAAGCCCGCGCGGTTGGCGGAAATTTGGTAGTTCGGCACCGCGTAAATCTGACCGTCGATCTTCGCGTCGTTCCAGAACTTCTCCTCCATCGAATCGTACAATTTTTGTCCGTGTTCTTTCAGCAGATCGTCCAGCGGCTGGAATACGCCCTTCCGCTGATTGTTGGCGAAGGAGAACAGCCAGCCCGACGTCCAGATGATGTCGATCGCTTCGTTGGACGCCACAATCGTGTTCAGCTTCTGCTCGTACGTGCCGAAGTCGATCGGCATGAGCTTAATCGTCGCGTTGATTTTTTCTTTCGTAATCTTGTTGACGGCTTCGTTCACGACGGCTTGATCGATATGCGCTTGATTTTGCGGATAGTACCAGGTCAGCTCGACCGGCTCCAGCTCCGGCTCGGCGTCGCCCGGCGCGGCCGGCGTCGTCGCGTCGGCGGGAGCCGCGGCGTCGTTCGGCTTCTCCTCGGTCGGATTCGTCGTGCCCGCGGACGAGCCGGAGCAGCCGGCCAGCGCCGTAGCGAGCGCCGTGCATACCGCGAGCATCATCGTCCAAGACATTTTCTTTTTGTTTTCCATGGCATGTTTCAACTTGAAACCCTCCTTGGCAATCTATCGGGATAGAATACTATGAAATGAAACGTACGATCCGCTTCCTTCCGTCCCCCTCCTTCCCGCGTTTCATACGTTATCGACTCTACGGGTTTCCTTACCCTTTGATCGCGCCGACCGTCAAGCCCTTCACGAAGAACCGTTGGAAGAACGGGAAGACGAGCAGCATCGGTCCCGCCGACAGCACGACGACCGCGAACTTGGCCGACGTCTTCGGGAATTGCGACATATCGAACGACACCATCGCGGTGGCGAACTCGGGTCGCGACGTAATGAAGTCGAGCGTATTCATCGTCCGCACCAGCAGCAGCTGCAGCGGCACGAGATCTTGCGTGTTGATGAACAGCATCGCGTTGAACCACTCGTTCCAATAGTTAAACATGATGAACAACCCTAACGTCGCGAGCGCCGGCTTCGACAGCGGCAGGATCAGCTGCAAGTAAATTCGCCACTCCCGCGCCCCCTCCACCTTGGCCGACTCGATAATTTCGGTCGGAATCTTGGACATGAACCCCTTCATAATGAGCACGTAGAACGGACTGAGCAAGCCCGGCACTATCAACGCCCAGATCGTATCCTTCAGATGCAGATACTGGGTCATCAAAATATAAAACGGAACGAGCCCCCCGTTGAACAGCATCGTAAAGAACACATAAAACGAAGTGATTCGATTCAGGCCGTAGTCTTTCCTCGACAACGTATACCCCAAAATCGAGGTGAGCACCAAGCTGATCGCGGTGCCGATCACGCTGACCGTGATCGTTACGCCGTAAGCGTTAACAATCGTGTCCGGCGTCTTGAGGAAATATTCGTACGCCGACGTCGTAATGATTTCCGGGATCAGCTGAAACCCGTTGCGAAGGATCGATTGCTCGTCGGATAACGAAATCATGATGACCAAGGCGAAGGGGACGAGCATCGAGATCGTGATCGCAACGAATATGGCGTGGACCGCCAACGAAAACCATCGGTTGTTGGTTTGCACGGGCTCCTCTCCCTCCTAAAACAACGAATTGTCTTCGTTTATTTTCCGTACGATGAAGTTCGCCGTCACGACCAGGACGAAGCCGACGAACGATTGGTAGAGACCGACTGCCGAAGCCATACTGACGTCGCCGATTTCGCTGAGCGCGCGATAGATGTACGTATCGATAATATCCGTCGTCGCGTACGTCATGCCGTTGTTGTTCGGCACGAAGTAATGCAAGCCGAAGTCGCCGCGGAACATGCTGCCGATGCTCAGGATCAACAAGATGATGATCAGAGGCGTCAGCTGCGGAATCGTGATGTTCGTAATCAGCTGCCAACGCTTCGCCCCGTCGATTCTCGCGGCCTCGTACAGCTCGGCGTCGATGCCGAGAATGCCGGCATAATACACCAGCGCCGAAAATCCGATCGCCTTCCATAAGTGAACCAGGTTCAGAATATAAGGCCAATACTTGGCTTCGAAATACCACTTCACCTCTTCGAGACCGACCGATGCCAGCCACCCGTTCAGGAACCCGTTCTGGTGATCGAGGAACGCCATCACGATGTAACTCATCACGACCCAAGACAAGAAGTAAGGCAGGATCATCGACGTCTGGTACAGCTTCAACCACTTCTTGGATATTTCGTTCAGCAGAATCGCTACCGCCAAGGCGGATACCGTCGTCAGCAGCATGTACCCTAAGTTGTATAACACCGTGTTGCGAGTAATGCGGAAAGCGGTTTCGCTCACAAACAAAAATTCAAAGTTTTTGAACCCGATCCATTCGCTCCCGAAAATGCCCTTGTCGTACACGTAATTTTTGAACGCGATGACGACGCCGAACATCGGAAGATACGCCATAACGAAAATGTAAAGGATGGAAGGAAACGAGAGAGTGAATAACTCGATGTTCCTGCCGAAAAAACGCATTGTCTTCGAACGCTGCATGCTGCGCAATCCTCCCCGCTCCGGCCGTGGTATGCCTGTTTGACTCCACGATAGCTTGAATCCGGCGCCTCGGGAAGTGAAAAAACTGTACTTTTGTCTCCGACCGCAGTGAACGATCCGAATTTTTCTGGCTTTCCGTCCGTACGACGGGAGCGCCGCTTCTCATTTTCAGCATCCCTTCAGCGAACGCTCCGGACGAGTTCAGATTCAGGGCCTATACTTCGAAAAGTAAACAAGTTGTAAACGAAAACGAGGAAGAGAGGGTGCAAGCCGCATGGCGATCGAAGTGTTCAATCGATACGAAAACAAGTATTTGCTCGACGAGGCCGCGTTCCGGCCGTTCTACGACCGGCTGTTAGAATACATGGAGCTCGACGAATACAACAAGCAGCATCCGTTTTATTCCATCAGCAACCTGTATTTCGACACGAAGGACGACGCGCTCATCCGGAGGAGCCTCGCGAAGCCGAAATACAAGGAGAAGCTCCGATTGCGGGCGTACGGCGTGCCGAAGCCGGAGGGGAAGGCGTACCTGGAGCTGAAGAAGAAGGTGTTCGGCCTCGTCAACAAGCGGCGGACGGCGCTTCGGCTTCCCGAAGCGTACGAATTCGTCCGGACGGGGGAAGCGCCCGAGCCGAAGGACTACATGAACCTGCAGGTCGTGTCGGAAATCCACTATTTCTTGCAGCGATACGACTTGGAGCCGAAGACGTATCTCGCGTACGACCGGAAGGCGCTGTTCGCCATAGACGACCGGGACCTCCGCATTACGTTCGACACGAATATCCGGCACCGTCGCACCGAGTTGCGTCTGGAAGCCGGGGATCACGGGGAGCAGCTGCTCCCGTCCGGGCTGTGGCTCATGGAAGTCAAGGCGGAGAAGACGATCCCGCTCTGGCTGGCGAGGCTGCTCTCGGAACATCGCATGTTCCGAACGAGCTTCTCGAAATACGGGAACGAATACCGCAAACACGCAGCATCTATGAAAATAAAAACGGAGGATTCCATCTATGCTTGAATCGTTAGAAGCCCTCTTCGCGTCGACGCCGCCCGCGGCGGCCTTGACGCTCGGCTCCGCGCTCGCGACGATCCTCGTGTCCGTCGCGCTCGGCGGGCTCATCAGCTTCACCTACATGAAGACGAGCCATCGCAGCGCGTACGCCCCGAATTTCGCGCTGACGATGATGGTGCTGCCGGCGATCGTCGCCATCATTATTTTGCTCATCGGCAGCAACATCGCGAGGGCGTTCAGCCTGGCGGGCGCCTTCTCCATCATCCGGTTCCGGAGCGCCCCCGGCGACCCGAAGGATATCGCGTACGTGTTGTTCACGATGGCCGCCGGACTCGCCGTCGGCGTCGGTTCCTTCGGCTATGCCGTCCTGTTTACGTTGTTGCTCTGCGGACTGATGGCCGTGCTGCATATGTTGAAATTCGGCGCGAAGAAGTCGACCCAGCGGCTGCTGAAGGTGACGATCCCCGAGGATCTCGGCTACGAGGAAGCGTTCGACGCCGTGTTCCGGCGATTCGGCATCGAATACGAGCTTAGGAAAGTCAAGACGACGGAATTAGGCAGCTTGTACGAGGTCTTGTATCTCGTAACGATGGATCATCTTACGAACCAGAAGGAATTCCTGGACGCGATCCGCGTGCGCAACGGCAACTTGGACATTACGCTCACGATGAGTCCGACGCCGGCCGAAACCTAAAAAAATCGCAACCGAGAGGAACGAATGAATATGAAACTTACGAATCGAATCCGAGCGGCGATTGCGCTGCTGAGCTTTGCCGTCTCCTTGTCCGCTTGCGGCGCCGGAGACGCCGCGACGACCGCCCCTTCTTCCGAATCCGCGGCGGCGACGACGGAGACGTCCGCCGCTTCGAATGAAACGGTCGCGAACGCCGTCTCGCTGGACCCGTCTGCCTTACCTGAGAAAGCTACTTATTCGGAAAAGGACCTTGCGGCCGATTGGACCTTGGAAGGCTCGACGCTTATCGCCTTGAACGGCGCTTCGGCGACCGTCGACGGCGAAGGGGCGACGGTCGACGGCAGCGTCGTCGCGATTACGGCCGGCGGCACTTATGTCCTTAGCGGCACGCTGGCGGACGGACAGATCGTCGTCGACGCGCCGGAGACGGACGATGTGCGCCTCGTTCTGAACGGCGTGGACATCTCAAGCTCGAACAGCGCGCCGATCTATATTAAGGAAGCGGATAAAGCGATCGCGACGCTCGCGGCCGGCACGGAGAACGTCGTCGTCGACGGCGCCTCTTACATCTTCGCGGACGGCGCCGAGGACGAGCCGAGCGCGGCCGTGTACAGCAAGACGGATCTGACGATCAACGGCGACGGCCGACTTTCGGTGCAAGGAAATTATAAAGACGGCATCGCGAGCAAGGACGACCTGAAGATCGTAAGCGGCGCGATTGCCGTGAAGGCGGTCGACGACGGCTTGGTCGGACGCGACGTCGTCGCCGTTCGGGACGGTATGCTGACGATCGAAGCGGGCGGAGACGGCGTGAAGTCGACGAACGAGGAAGAAGAGGGCAGAGGCGACATCGCGATCGAAGGCGGCGCGTTCGACATCGTCGCCGGCGGCGACGGCATACAATCGGCGGCGTCCATTCGCATCGACGGAGGAGACTTCAAGGCGCTCGCCGGCGGCGGCAGCGCGTACGGTCCGGCGCATGCGAGCGACGACTTCGGCGGTCGCGGCGCCGCGGCGACGGCGACGGTTGCGACCGACACGCCGAGTACGAAGGCGATCAAGGCGTCCGCGAACTTGGTCGTCGCCGCGGGGACGCTCGACCTGGACAGCGCCGACGACGGGCTGCACGCCGGCGGGACGATTCTTGTCTCCGAAGGCGCCTTGAAGATCGCTTCGGGCGACGACGGCATGCATGCGGATACGTCGATCGCGATTACGGGAGGCGTCGTCGACATCGCGAAGAGCTACGAAGGCATCGAGAGCGCGGTCATCGAGCTGTCCGGCGGCGACATTCATATCGTCGCATCCGACGACGGGGTCAACGTCTCCGGCGGAGCGGACGGCTCCGGCATGGGCGGCGGCGACGAATTCGCGGCCGCGGAAGGCGCCATGCTGACGATCCTCGGCGGCAACGTCGTCATCGACGCGCAAGGAGACGGCCTGGATTCCAACGGCTCCGTCGTCATGACCGGCGGCACCGTGCTCGTGAACGGCCCGACCGGCAGCGGCAACGGCGCCCTCGATTACAACGGCACGTTCGAGCTCGGCGGCGGCGTCCTGATCGCGGCAGGAAGCGCGGGTATGGCGTCCGTCCCGTCGGACGGCTCGACGCAACGCTCCGTGATGATGGCGTTCCCGCAGACGCAGACGGCCGGCACGACCGTGGCGTTGAAAGACGCGACCGGCAACGTCGTCGCCGAGGCCGCGCCGACGAAGACGTTCCAGACGATCGTACTTAGCGCCCCGGGCTTGCAAGAAGGCGGCTCGTACACGTTGACCGCCGGCGCTCAAGATGTCGTAACGTTCGAGCTCGGCGCGAACGCCGTCACGTGGCTCGACGAGTCGGGCGTGACGGAGGCGCAGAGCGGCGGCTTCGGCGGTCCCCGCGGCGGTCGCGGCGCCCGGCCGACGGACGGGAGCTTCGACCGTCCGGCCGACGGGACCGCGCCGACCGCTCCGCCCGCACAATAAGACCGAAGAGGCCGGCTTCCGGAATAACCCGGATGCCGGCCTCTTCTTTATTCTAAGCGCCGTCCTTGAAATGATTCTCGTACGCTTTATCCCCTTTATGACGCAAATCCTCGATCGAGAATTCTAACGTCTCGACAGTATCGGAAAACACTCGCTCCTCTCCTCCGTCCGGTTGGATGCCCGCGAGCGCTTGAGCGGCGGTATATATAAGCGGTGAAGGTCTTCGAATTCTTACGCCCGGATGCTTAAAAACAACACGAAAATCGTTTTGTCATTATCAGCGTATGCCCGACCGCCTCCCTCGATGTTTACGCTTTAATGGGGCGGGTTACTCGCCGTTTCGCCGGAGTGAAACAGCCGCTTCACGGTGATGAACGCCTGCTGCTTCGTATATTCCCCGTTCGGGGTGAACTCGTTGTTACCGGCGCTTCCCATGATCGTCGCGCCATTGGTCCGATCGCGGACAGAGGAAACGAATGCGACGGCGTCTTGAGCCCAGTTCGCGATTTCATCCTGATCGGCGAAATTCGTCCCTGCGCCGCTATTCCGTTGGATGCCGAGCAAGTCGGCCGCTCGGGACAGCAACGCCGCCGCTTCTTGACGGGTAATCGGGCCGTCGGGATCGAAGATGCCGTTCCCTTTGCCGCCGATCAATCCGAGCGCATAAGACGCGAGTATCGTCTCGTCCGTCGTATCCGTAAACGCGTCAGCGTCGATCGCCTTGCCTTTACGTTCTATTAATTCCTCGACGGATGCGCCCGTCTTGACGGCGATCAAGTTGACGATCAGTTTGCTGAAATCGGCGCGCGTCATGCGGCTGGTATAATGATACCGCAGTTCCGATGGCACAAGCTGTAGAGCGATCGCCTCATCCACTTCGCTCTTCGCCCAATCCGCCGGTTTATCGAGCGGATTCGAGATAAAGCCCTTTTTCCCGTCCTTTTCAACGACCGCAACGCCATCTTTAAAATCGCTCGCATAATCGTATTGGAGGCTCACGATCTCTTTGCCGGTCTTATCGATAAAGCCCCACTTCTCGTCTTTTTCTACCGCGGCGAGCCCTTCGGCAAATGCATTCGCGAAATCGTATCGAGGCGCTGCGATGACGGTTCCGTCGTTCATGTCGACGAAACCTCGCTTTGTGCCTTGTTGAACCATAGCCACCCCTTCCGGAGAAGGCCATATCTCGTAATACTCGGGTTTCACGATAATTTCGCCCGATTTATCGATGAGGCCGACTTGTCCGTCTTTCGTCACCCTTGCCGTGCCGTAATAAAAATCGAACGCGCGATCATACTGAAAGTCGACGACTTTTTTGCCCGTCCGATCGATATATCCCCACTTCCCGTTTTTCCCCACTGCAGCCATGCCGTCCCGGAACGAGTTCGCATTGTCGTATTGAGGCTTGACGACTTCCTTGCCGGCGCGATCGATAAAACCGACTTTCCCGCCTTTGTACACCCATGCCAATCCATCGCTGAAATCGCGCGCATGCTCATAACGAGTCTTCAAGACGACGTTCCCCGTTTTATCGATAAAGGAAGCGCTCCCGCCGTTTCTTACGGCAGCCAAACCTTCCTCGAAATAGTTCGCCTCGGTGGATTGGGCCGCGGCGACCTCGGCATATTGCGGCTTCACGACTTCGTTCCCGGCGCTGTCGATAAACCCCCACTTCCCATTCTTGTACACGGCGGCCATGCCTTCGCGGAAATCGGAAATCCCTTCATACTGAGGCGCGACGATTTCTTTGCCGGCGTTATCGATCAGCCCCCATGTCCCGTTCCGCCTAACTTTCGCAACCCCATCGCGGACGGACGTGATTTCTTCATACTTAGGGGCTACGACTTCCTTGCCGGTCTTGTCGACGAACCCCCATTTCCCGCCTTGTTCGACCCCGGCCAACCCTTCGCTGAAATCGAGAACTACGTCGTACTCGGGCTTTACGATTTCTTTTCCCGTTCGATCGACGAATCCCATTTTCCCGTCTTTCTCTACCTTCGCCATTCCCTCGACGAACGAAACCGCCCAATCGTATTTCGGCTCTACGACGAATTTGCCCGATCGGTCGATAAAACCGAATTTCGCGCCTTCTAGAACGTACCAAAGCTTTAGCCGCCATTCTCCTCCAACCGCAACCATCGCGAGGCCTTCATTGAAGTTTCCCGCATCCGAAAATTGAGGTGCCATGCCAGAGATCGGCGGTTCTTCCGCCAGCGAAACGGCGGTGCCGCCGAACAGCATGAAACTACATAAACATATGAGCGCTTTCTTCATGTAACGCAACTCCTTGTCTTGGGTCGTATGAGTTATGACGCTATGAGAAAAAAACCAATTTTTAGTATAGCACAATCCACAGCTCCTGTAGGGAACGAAGTCGTTCATTCGGCATTGAACGAAAGTCCTATCCTTTCCTTACGAGTTTTCAGCAAACCTTCATCTCGTCCTCAAGTTCGGTTCAGGCAAGGGAGTTACACTTGTTTCATAAGCCAAACAAACTCATAGCGGAGGTAGTTGTACATGACGCATACCGAACGCCCGGAAACGGAGACCGTGCCGGACGCGGCCTCGCTCGCCGAGCTCGTCCGATCGGCGAAGGTCGGCGACGCGTTGAAGCTCAAGGCGACGCGCGACGGCGAGGAAGTCGCGATCGACGTGACGATCGGCGATCAGGCGTCGGCCGAGGCCGCAACGCCGATATACTAACGCACGGACTGCCTGACGGGAAAGGAGGTGAAACCATTGGAACGTACGATATCGATCCGTCGGCTCGTCCTTGGCGTCGTCGCCCTCGCGCTGCTGTGCGGCGTCCTGGCTTTGAGCGCATGGCATGGTGCGCGGTCCGGCTCGAGCTTTCATGCGCCGGCCGCCCCAAGCTTCGGCGGTCACGGGTTCGGACCGGGCCATGGCGCATTCCATAGAGGCCCGGTACAAGCCGTTCCCGTCGCGGAAGCAGTCACGGGCGCAGGGGCGCTCTTCGTTCTGCTGGTCAAGGTCGGCGTGGCGGCCGGCGGCCTCGCGCTGTGGATGAAAGCGAGCGGATTCTTGAGATGGGGCGGCGCGATTCTAGGCTTCCTTGCCCTGCTAAGCCTGCTCTCTCCCGTTACCGCCGTTCTCGTCTTGATCCTATTGCTTCTGTTGCAGCGAGTAACGAACCGCCGGAACGACGCCCCCGTCGATCCGGCGCCCGCGATGCGACGTCGGGTTCCCGCGGATTGGCTGGACGAGTGGGAACGGAAACAACGACGCGATTAATAAACGATTCTATATATGGAGGAAACCTAAATGGGAATTTTCAAGAGAATGAAACAAATCGCCGCCGCCGACATGCACAGCCTGCTCGACCGGTGCGAGGAGCCGGCGGCCATGGCGAAGCAGTATATCCGGGAAATCGAGGAAGAGATGGAGAAAGCGCGAGACGCCTTGGCGCGGCAGCTTGCCGCGGAACAACATTACCGCATCTTGCTCGTACAAACGAAAGAGACGATCGCGAAGCGCTCCCGTCAAGCGGAGATGGCCGTAGATCTAGAGGATGACGACATCGCGGAGCTTGCGCTGCAGGAGAAGCTGCGGCAGTCGCATCTGCTCGCCGAGTACGAGGAGCAGCGGGCGCACGCGGAGCGCCAGATCGAAGCGCTGCAGCAGGAGATCGTCAGAATGTCGAGGCTGCATCAGGAGCTGGGAAGCAAGCTCGACGCGATGCTGATTCGCGCCCAAGCGGCGCAAGCCGTCGGCGCCGCCGCCGCGGCCGCGCCCGTCTTCCGCACGGAAGAAATCATGCGGGGCATCTCCCGGATCGAGTCCCGCGTGCGGCAGATGGAAGCCGGCTCGAACGCCGCCCGCCGGCTGTCGGACCCGCACGATCCGCTGAAGCAGTGGGAGCGTCGCGACGAAGTACGCGCGGAGCTCGAGCGGCTGAAGGCCGGACGGCAAGGGAAGTAACGGGAAAGGGCATGCACCCGGCGAATGTCAGGGGGCATGCCTCTTTTTCATACGATTGAACGATTTGAACTTTAGTGTACTATTCGATTCGATCGCTCGCCGCAAGACAAAAGTACGGATTGTTCACTGTTCATCTCTCGGCCGCCTGATATGGTGGAAGTATGGATACATATCCATAATCTTGCCTATCGATGAGGAGGATCCATGTGGTGAACAGAAGATCGAAGCTCGGTCTCGGCTTGGCCGTCGCGATGGCGCTCGGCTCCGTCGGCGGGTTGCCGCTCGCGCCGAGCGCGCAAGCGGCGGCGACCACCTATTACGTGGCGCCGGACGGAGACGACGAGGCGGCGGGAACGTCGGCGGGGGCGCCGTTCCGAACGATCGACAAGTGCGCTCAAGCGATGACGGCCGGGGATACGTGTATCATCGCCTCGGGCACCTATCGCGAGACGGTGACGCCGGCGGCGACCGGCGCGAGCGGACTGCCTATCACGTTCCGGGCCGCGCCGGGCGCGACTGTAATTGTAAGCGGTACCGAGCCGATCGGCGGCTCCGGCTGGACGCAGCACGCGGGCAACATCTATTCGACCGACCTGCCCTGGAATCTCGGGAAAGAAAATCAGCTGTTCGTCGTCGACGGCACGAACGTCGCTCCGCTCTGGGAGGCGCGCTGGCCGAACATTACCGAATACAGCCTGCCGGGCCTCAAGGCCGGCACGGCCGTCGCGGACGCAGGCTCGGGGACGTCGATCGTCGACTCCGATCTGACGCAGCCGCACGACTTCTGGAAGGGCGCTTTGGTGTGGGTGCGCGGCGGGAACGCCTATCAGGGCATGACCAGCCGCGTGACGGGCTTCGACAGCGCGACGCGCACCCTTACCTACGAACCGATCGTGGGCGATTATAAGGAGCTGCACCCCCGATTGGGAAGCACCTACTTCCTCAGCGGCGTGCTGGGCGCCTTGGACGCCCCGAACGAGTGGTACGTCGACGCGGCGGCGCAGAAGGTGTATCTGTGGGCGCCGGGCGGCGGCGTTCCGGCCAACGTCGAGGCGAAGAAGCGCAAGACGGCGTTCAACTTGGACGGGAAGTCGCACATTCATCTGCAAGGGATTCGGACGTTCGCCGCCAACATCACGATGAACGGGTCGCACTATAACGTGCTGGACGGCATTCGAGCCGATTACATCTACTTCTCGAACTTCTCGCAAAATACGACCAATGCCGACCAGTTG
>JAPSKX010000206.1 GCA_031181325.1 Paenibacillus sp. | reverse complement strand
CTCGATTTCCGTATAGGATGCCCATGGCGGCGCGGACTATGTTCGCGGGAGGTGGGAATACTAGCGGTAACCCACTTAGAAAGCGAGTGAACGGGAATGCCGGAGGTCAAATGCGTCGTCAACACCTGCACCCACTATTTGTACGGGGATCGCTGCGGCGCGAAAAACATCGATATCGTCCATGAAGAAGAAACGAACATGTCCCTGATCGTCGAACAGACGATGTGCAAGTCGTTCGCGCACGCGAGCAGCCTCGCGAACTACCTCGGGTCCGCGGACAATATGAACCTTGCCGGTACCGTCATGGGGCTCGTCAATCCGGCGTATCAAGTGCATCCGTCCGTCGCGTGCACCGTCTCGTCCTGCGAATATTGGGGCGAAGGCGCCCGCTGCGTCGCGAAGGCGATCGAGATTACGGGCCGGGACAGCAACGAGTGTCAAGACACGAACTGCCAGACGTTCGAAAAACGGGAAGGAGCGTAAGACCTGCAATGGAATACGAGATGAAGGTGAAGGAGCTCGACGAAGGCACGAATTACCCGATCGACGTGCTTGCGGGCATGACGGGGCTCGGCTTCGAGACGATCCGCAAGCTCGAGCGGGAAGGGAAGTTTACGTTCTCCTCCAATGACAAGGGGCAGCAGACCGTGAACGGCAAGGCGTTCCTCGATTGGGCGAAGTCGGTCGGAAACAAGCTCGAAGTGGAGAAGACCGACTACACGCATTAAGGCCGATTCGGAAAAAAAAACCTTCGTCCCCGCCTCTCCTCGAGAGAAGCGCTTGGAACGAAGGTTTTTCTCGTTTTACGATCGCGACGTCGCCTCCAGCAGCTCGACCAGCTGGCGCAGCGGCTCCCGCTTCGGCTCCCGCTCCATCGCCTCGACGTATGCGGCGCGGTTCGCGTACAGCTCGCTTACGGCTCGCAGGAACGTCTCGCCGGTGAGCGTCTCTTCCGGCAATACGTCGGCCACGCCGCGGGCGCGGAAGCTTTCCGCGTTCGCGATCTGGTCGCCGCGGCTCTGGGAGAGCGGCAGCGGAATGAGCAGCATCGGTTTCTTCAGCGCCAGAAATTCGAAGATCGAATTCGAACCGGCGCGGGAGACGACGACGTCGGCGGCCGCGAGCAGATCCGGCAGTTCGTCCGTGACATACTCGAATTGGCGGTAAGCGCGCGACGTCAATGCCGGATCGACGTTGCCCTTGCCGCAGAGATGCACGATCTGGAACGTCTCCGTCAGCGCTTCGAGCTGCTCCCGGATCGCGCGGTTGATGCGCTGCGAGCCGAGGCTGCCGCCCATGACGAGCAGCACCGGCTTCGATCGGACGAAGTCGCACAGCGCGAGGCCGCGGACGGCCTCGCCGCGGAACAGCTCCTCGCGGACGACCGCGCCGATATGGACCGCCTTGCTCGTCGGCACATGGTGCGCCGTTTCCGGGAACGTCGTGCACACCTTGGTCGCCATCGGAATCGACAGCTTGTTCGCAAGGCCCGGCGTCAAGTCCGACTCGTGAATGACGGACGGGATCCGATTGAGCCACGCGCCGGCGACGACCGGCACCGACACGAATCCGCCCTTGGAGAATACAATGCGCGGACGGATGGCGGCGAGCAGCCGATACGCCTGCCATACGCCCTTCATGACGCGGAACGGGTCTTTCGCGTTGTTCCAATCCATATACCGCCGCAGCTTCCCCGTCGCGATGCCGTGATACGTCACCTGCGGCACGGCGGCCACGAGCTCGCGTTCGATGCCCCGCTCCGACCCGATGTAATGCACGTCCCACCCGTCCCTGACGAACGACGGCATCAAGGCCAAATTCACGGTCACATGGCCGGCCGTACCGCCGCCGGTAAACACGATGGCTCGCTTCATTCGCCTTCCCCGCCTCCCCTTTATCTCCGATGCTTCGACTCCCGCGCTAGTTTGGAGATCGCTTTATATTGTTGCTTCTTCGCCGCTTGCAGCCGCGCGGATTCCTTGCGCGCCGCATGGGCCGCCTCGGCTTCCATCTTGCGATAATTTCGATACCGTCCTTCCGGGAGCGTGCCGTCCCGCAGCGCTTCCCGCACCGCGCAGCCGGGCTCGCGTTCATGCCGGCAATCCGCGAAGCGGCAGCGGGCCGCGACGGCGACGACGTCCTCGAACGTCTCCGACAGCCCTTGCCCGACGTCCCAGAGCTGCATCTCGCGCATGCCCGGCGTATCGATGAGCAGGCCGCCGGTCGGCAGCGCGAACAGCTCTCGATGCGTCGTCGTATGACGCCCGCGGGCATCGTCCTCGCGAATGCCGGAGACGGCGAGGCGCGCCTCGCCGAGCATCGCGTTCGCGAGCGTCGACTTGCCGACGCCGCTCGACCCGAGCAGCGCGGCGGTCCGGCCGTCGGAGACATAGCCGCGTATCGCGTCCATGCCGTCGCCCGTCTCCGCGGACACCGCATGCACCGGGACGCCGAGACCGATCGCCCGCGCCTGCTCGAGATAAGGCGTCGGGTCGGGGCACAGATCCGCCTTCGTCAAGACGATCGCGGGATTCGCGCCGCTCTCCCAAGCGAGCAGCAAGTAGCGCTCCAGCCGGCGCGGGTTGAAATCCGGATTCAACGAGCTGACGAGAAACACCGTATCGACGTTAGCGGCGACGATCTGCTCCGTCGTCTCGTTCCCTGCCGCTCTGCGAGAAAACTTGCTCGTTCGCGGCAACACGGCATGAATCGTCGCTCTTCCTTCTTCGGGCCTGGCCGACGCCGCGACCCAATCGCCGACCGCAGGCAATTCGCCTCGTTCCAGCGCTTCGTATCGAAGCTTGCCGGACAGCTCGGCGAGCAGCTCGCCTCCCTCCGTTCGGAGTCGATACATGCGCTTATGCTCCGAGACGACGCGTCCCGGAATCCATGCCTTCGAGCGGTAGGGGGCGAATCCCGCCTCCCGCGTTTCGTTCCAACCGTATCGTTCCAATTCCGACATTCGGATCCTCCGTTAATGTTGCGCTCGGAGGACGTACCGGCCGACGGAAGCTTCGTTATTTAAGGAAACCGGCGAATCCTCTTGCGCAATTCGATGTAAAGCGGGTCTTGCCTACGAACGATAAGAAGACGTTATCCGCATTGCGGGCATATTCAAGCACTGACACCATACGACATCACTCCTTCGGAAGCTTCCAAACATTACCCATTATAGGGCAACGGGTCCGTTCGCACAACGGAAGATTATTCGATGATGCCCGTCGTCTCCATAATGACGCGGACGTCGCTGCTGAAGTCGAGGTTCGGGTAAACCTTCCTCCAGTCGTCCCACTCGGTGTCGTTGTTGAAGTGCGTCGCGCGATAGCGCAGTCCGAATCCGAACGGATCGACGTCAGCCTGCCGCAGCTTCTTGAGGAACGAGACGATGTCTTCGTTCATCTGCTTCTCGAGCGCTGCTTCGTATTTGCCGAGCTCCTTCGGCTCCACCGTCTCGCCGGCGACCTCGAGCGTGCCGAGAATCGTGCCCGACACGGTTACGGAAGGACGCGAGCCCGCGCGCAACGCGTAGTCCAGCTTGATCTCGTCCGCCGTTACGCTAAAGCTCTCTCTCTCTCGCTGCACGGTAAGCGTCGCTCGTTCCGACCGGTTCAGAAGCATGCTGTACAACCCCGTCTCCTGCGGGTCCAACGCGAGCGTGGCGCCTCGGCGCGTCACGACGTACGCCTTCTGAATGTCGAACTGCTTCTCGTACGGTTCGACGATCGGGACGACGGGATCGATGCCCCTCTCATGCAATCTACGATGCAGATCGAATAAATATTCGGTGACGAGATAGGGCGTCTCGCTCCCTTCGTCCCCGAATGCAACGAAGAACGAGCTCGACGGCAAGTCCTCGAACATCGGCTTGATGTTCAGCGCCGTCGCCGCATCGGGACGCGCGACGGCGACGTAAGCGATCTTCTGAATGTCCCTCCTGCGGAAAAACCAGTCCATCGTCGTCAGCCAGTTCCGCTTCGCGAGCGATTCCCCGACGAAGATGATCTTCATGTGCCCGAAATCGAACTCCTTATCGACCTGGGACTTCATGAACGCGACGGCGGCGCCGATCGAATCCGCTTCCCGCTTCAGGAGCAGATATTCGTTCTTCGCCGCTTTCGGATCGGCCTGCGGCAGCGCCAGCTTCAGCGTCACCTCGTACAAAAAACCGCTCTTCCCCTCGTCGATGCCCATCGACACGACGAAAAACCGCTTGTCGATATCTTTATATCCGTTAAACCCGATGCCCGCGAACATGAGCAAGGCGAGGACGAGCGCCGTTCTGGCGTACACCTCCAGCTTAAAAAGCTTCATTTCGTTTCCCCTCCCTCCGTCGCGCCCGGCCTTGGACGATCGCGGCGCGTACGAGGACGGCTAAAACAAGCAGCGTATTCGGGAATTGAATCCACAGCCACAGCCGGGCGACCTGACGGATGAATCGAAGGGTGAAATTCAAGTCGATATAGATACTGGCGAACGCCACCGCCCCTACTAACGCGTAGGGCAATACGACCCTCGACCAGGATGCGCCGAGCCGTCGCGGCAGAGCCGCCTTGAACATCTCCAACGCGGCATGCCAATACACGATGATCGCGAGTACGCTGATCATCACGTTCATGAGGAGGAAGAAGAACAACAATCTCTCGACGAACCCGAATTTCAATCGGAGGGAGTCCGCCGTCGCGAACCACGGATACGTCCAAGCCAATACGCCGTCCGCGCCGTGAAAGCCGATCGGCAGGAAGAACGTGATCGCCAAGACCGCCGCGCCGACCGCCGTCATCGCCGCATACACCCACATCCGCTTTACGTCCGGCGCGATGACCCGGTTGAACACGCACAACGTCATGAAACCGGAGAAGATGAACACCGTCCCGTTCAGTGCCATAAGGGACGGGATATCGAACACATGCGTTCCGACCTCCCTCATGCTGTCCACCATGAGGCTGTCGCTGAACACCGCTTTCCCGATGACGAACACGAGGAACGGCGCCGCAAGCCATAAGATGATCTCTACCATATACAGAATCTTGGTGGACGGCATATTCGCGAACAACACGACGACCGTCAAAAATAAAGCGAGCGCCTCCACCGGAGCGAAGTCCGGGTTGATGAACCGCTTGGTCACCTCGGAAATATAGAGCAAGATGACGAATCCGCCGATGAACCACAGCGCCGTCTGCAGGAGGAGGAACGGCGTTCCCAACCATCTGGGGAATGCCGTCTCCAGAATTTCGGGAAGCCCCTTGCGCGGAAAACGGTTGAACAGCTTGACGAAGACGACGAGGAGGACGCCGCCGAGCGGAATCCCGATCAGCATGGACGGCACCGATCCGCTGTATCGGTCTTCCTGCAGCAGGAGCGATACCTGCGAGACGATGTTCGACAGCATGTTCAAGATAAGAAAATAAGCGAAATACCGATTCATGGTCTCCTCCTAAGCGCCCGGCTCGGGCTGCTTCTGCGTCGGCTTGGCGTGACGGTCGTCGTTCTCGAACAGCTTGAGGTAAGGTCTCCCGAAGCTTTCCAAGGATACTAAATATCCGATCAGCGCGATCAGACCGAGCGCGATGCCGATAAGGCCGAACAACGTGGCGAACAGCAGGATGGCGTATTTCGACACCCGGAGCGCGAAGCTCATCGCGTTGATCGGGACGACGAAGTTCGAGATCGCGACCGTCGCGACGATAATGATCATGATGCTGCTGACGAGGCTCGCCTCGGTCGCGGCCGTGCCGAGGATGAGACCGCCGACCGTCGTCGCCGTCGAACCGATCGACTTCGGCAGTCGAATCGACGCTTCGATCAGCAGCTCCATCGCGAGCAGCATCAGCAGCACCTCCAGGAACGCCGGGTACGGCACGGGCACGCGGCTGCCGGCGATCGACAGCGCGAGCTGCGCCCGAAGCACCTCCGGATTGTAGGCGGACACGGCGACATAGGCAGCCGGAAGCGTAAGGCTAATCAACAGCGACGCGTATCGGAGCAGGATCAAGAATCGACTGATATAGTAGGATTGGTATAAATCTTCCATCGAAGCCATGAAGTCGTAAAACGTCGACGGCGCGACCGCCGCGAACGGCGTCCCTTCCATTAACACGACGACTTTCCCTTGCGAGATGTCGAGCGTCGCTCGATCGGGCCTCTCCGTGATCATAATCCGGGGAAACAGGCTGCGCTTCGGCTCCCCGAGCAGTTGAACCATCTGTCCCGCCGACTGGACGACCGCCAGCTTCACCTGACCGATTTTGCCTTTCACATCCGCCACCAGCTTCGGATCGGCGGCGGCGCTGTCGTAGACGATCGACAGCGCCGTCTTCGTCAGCGTGCCGACCGTCGCTTTCTCCACCCGGAGCGTCGGTTGGTTGTACCGCTGGCGAAGCAGATTCGTATTCGTGCCCAGGTCCTCGCTGAAGGCGTTAAGCGGGCCTTGGATGACCGTCTCGACGGTCGCTTCCCGAATCATCGCCAGCGGGAATTTGCGTACGTCGTACACGTATAGGTCCGATCCCGAAAATAAAATCGCGAAGCCGTCCGTTAGACTGGACAGCAACTGGGCTTCCGACTGCGGCGCGGTCCGATTCGGCAAGCTCGCGATGTAATCTTCATAGGAATCGAGCGTATCCTTGTTATAAAACGGCGAAACCAACAAATCGAGCACCTTGGCTTCGTCGGCGACGGTCAGCACATACATCAGGTCGACCTTCGTCTGCTCCCGCTGCAGCGTTTTATGTATAAAATCTATAGACCCCTTCATGCGCGAGACGAGCTTTTGTCTTAGTTCCTCCATGGACGGATAATCCTCTCATGAAATTTCAAGATCTGGATTAGTATGGAGAACTTGAGGTCCAATCATACAGAGACGAAAAAAGACGACCCCGAACGAATTCGGAATCGTCTTTCTTAAGCAATATCGATTGTCGTAGCGTTCGCGTTCAATCGCCGCATGCGCCGGCGCCCGAAGCCGCCGTCGTCGCGGCGTCCTCGACCGCGATCTTCTCGGAGAGCGTGTCGCGGATCAAGTTGAACACAAGCTGCAGCGTGTAATTCAGATCGGCTTGCGATTGGCGGAATTGGGTGACGATCGGGTATTCGTCGAGCTGATTTTGCAATTCGTCGATTTCCGCTTCGATCTTCTTCACCATCTCCGCGTTCTTGAACGTCGTCTCGAACGCGACGATTTCCTTCTGCTTCTTCTTGATCGCGGCGATAAGCCGCTGAATGTCCGGATGTTCGTTCACCCGCTTCTCCGCCTTGCGGAACACGTCCGCTTCGTCGGACGTCGACAGCAGCTCGGCTACTTCCTTCGCCTTCGCCATAATGTCTTCCCTGACGAGAAGATCCTTCGTATGATAATGCTTCATCGGCTTGCCGTCGTGCTCCGCGCCGCAGGCGTGGCCGGCATGCCCTTCGTGCCGATACAGATGAGAATGCGCCATGAGATTTCGCTCCTTCTATAGGTTGGCGACGGCCGCGTCGCCCGCGCCGGCCAGCTCGCCCTTGATAAACCATGTCATCGGCTCCGTAACCGTAACATACGCGAACGTGCCGATCAATTCATGTGGTCCTTGGAAGTGGACCAGCTTGTTCGACCGCGTCCGCCCGGACAGCATGTCCGCGTTGTTCTTGCTGACGCCTTCGACGAGCACCTCGACCGTCTGTCCGCGCAGCCGCTCGTTCGCTTCCCGG
>JAPSKX010000205.1 GCA_031181325.1 Paenibacillus sp. | reverse complement strand
TGATCGGTACCGTCACCATGATCGCGAGGCCCAGCTTCACGTTCAGCGTCAGCAGGATGACGATGATGCCGACGAGCTGGACGCAGTCGATGAGCAGATTGACGACGCCGTTCGTGAACAGCTCCTGCAGCGAGTTGACGTCGTTCGTGATGCGCACCAGGATCGAGCCCGCGGGACGCTTGTCGTAGAACCGGAAGCTCAGCTTCTGAATATGCTTGAACAGATGGGCGCGAAGGTCGAAGATGACCCGCTGCCCGATGATGTTCGTGTACCGGATGCGGAAGAAGCCCGCCCCCCACTGCACGAGGAACAATCCGGCGATCGCCGCGCAATACGTCCACAGCGTCGCGGCGCTCCCGCCGCCGTCCGTGCCGCCGACTTCGTCGACCGCGTTGCCGATGAGGAGCGGCACGAGCAGCTTCGTAATCGTCCCGAGCACCATCGCGACGATAATGACCGGCAGCAGCTGCTTCGCATACGGCTTGATATACGCCGCCAATCGGGAAAATTGCGCCCAATCGAACGGCTTCTCCATCACTTCGTCGTCTTGATAGACGAAACGCTCCGTCTTCTTCTGTTCGGCGGCTTCGGCCGCCTGCGCCTGCGTCTTCTTTTCTTCCCGTTCGGTCGTCATCCGTGCGCCACTCCTCGTTCTTCCATCCGCGTCGCCGCAAGGTCGGGGTGATCGGAATATTGGATGTTATACGTCTCGCGGTATCGTCCCGGCTGCGCGAGCAGCTGCGCGTGCGTGCCCCGCTGCACGATGCGCCCTTCGTCGAGCACGATGATTTCGTCCGCGTGCTTCAGCGAGGAGATGCGGTGGGCGACGATGAACGTCGTGCGTCCCTGCATCACTTGCTTCAGCCCTTGCTGAATGACATGCTCCGTCTCCATGTCGACGGCGCTCGTCGCGTCGTCGAGCAGCAGCACCTTCGGATTTTCGAGAATGGCCCGCGCGATGGCGATCCGCTGCTTCTGCCCGCCGGAGAGCCCCATGCCGCGTTCTCCGACGATCGTGTCGTAGCCGAGCGGCAGCTCCATGATGAAGTCGTGCGCCTGCGCCAGCTTCGCGGCTTCGATAATGCGGTCCATCGCGATATCCCGCTGCCCGTACGCGATGTTGTTGCGAATCGTGGAGGAGAACAGGAACGTCTCTTGGAAAACGATTGCAATCTGCTGCCGCAAGCTTTCCAGATCCAACTCCTGAATGTCCTTCCCGTCCAGCAGGATGCGACCGTCCTTGACGTTATACGCCCGCAGGAGCAGCTGGAACACCGTGGATTTGCCGGAGCCGGTCGGCCCGAGCAGACCGATGACCGAACCCGGCTTCGCGTCGACGGAGAAGTTCTGCAAGGCCGGAGCGTGTTCCGGGTAGGCGAAGGTGACATTTTCGAAGACGACATGCCCTCTAGCGCCAGCCTCATCCACCTGGACGGCGTTCGGCAGATTCTTCACATGAATGTATTGATTCAAGATTTCCAGCACGCGTTCGCCGGACGCCTTGGACTGCGTGTAGTTGTTAATGTGGAAGCCGAGCCCCCACATCGGGCCGATGATGTACCAGATGAGCGAGAAGAACGCAAGCAGCTCGCCGGTCGTCATCTCCCCGCGCAGGACGAAGGTGCCGCCGGTCGCCAGCAGGATGACGATGCTGAGGTTCGCGAACACTTCCATGACCGGGAAGTAACGCGCCCAGATGAACGCGGAGCCGGTCAGGTTCGCCCGGAACTGTTCGTTGCGGAGCGAGAATTTCTCGACCTCGTGCGACTCGCGGGCGAACGACTTGACCGTGCGGACGCCGGTAATGTTTTCCTGTACCGCGGTCGTCAGGTCGCTCATCGACTTGCGGATTTCGCGGAACGCCGGGTGAATCTTCGACTCGAACCGGAACGCCGTGAAGACGAGGAACGGCATCGTCACGAGCGTGATCAGCATGAGCTTCCAGTTCATCACCCCCATCATGGCTGCGCCGAAGCCCACCATCAGGAAGACGTTCAGAAATTGCGGGAAGCCGAAGCCGATAAACTGGCGGATGCCGTCGAGGTCGCCCGTGAGCCTCGACATAAGATCGCCCGTCCGCGCCTTGTCGTAGTATTGGAACGATAAGTACTGCAGCTTCTCGTACAGCGACTTCCTAAGATTGTAGGCGACCTGATTGCCGAGCCGCCCGCCGGAGAGACCGTGCAGGAACTGGAATCCCGCCTTGACGATGACGACGCCGAGCACCGTGAAGGCGACGAACGGCACTTGACCGTAGTTCCCCTTCATAATGATCTCATCGACCAAATACTTCAGCATGTAGGGGTACACTAGACCAAGCGCCGTCGAAATCGCCAAACATAGAAACGATGCCATAATGAGGTACTTCAACTTCCCGGGCCAATAAAAACTTCGAAGCTGTTTAAATACTTCCATGCCGGTTCCCCTCTCGCTCGCTCACGTCTGCGAGCATATCCCATCGGTTTTGTAATCTTTATGCAGTGTAGCACCGTAGGGGGGAACATTCAAAAAGGGGAATCCGGCATATAACAGGTTATTTTCCCTTATTTCCACGAAATGTTCACACAATGGGAACCGTTCATTGAAATCTTCGGTTTTCGGGCGGCATTCCTACTCCATTCTCGAAGATGCCTCGTACGCGTCTCGCAGCTGCTCGAGACGCTTCATCGTCCGCTCCGCTTCCGCCGGGTCGAGCGGCCGCTCCCATGCGGCGCGGGCGCTCTCGAACGACTGCGCGAGCGCCGCCTCGAGCTTCGCTTCGACGTCGCGGCCGACGCGTTCGAGCTCGCTCCCGATCCAAGCCGCGAACGCGGCTTCGACCCGATCGACCGCGTCGCTCACGGCCGGCGTCCACCGCTTCTCGAGCGCTTCTCTTAGCGCCTTCCGGCCTTCGCCCGCGAAGAAATGCTTCGCGTTCTTATAGTGCGAGGTCAGCAGCTTCAGCTCGGGCGCTTCGCCCTCCCACACCGATTCGATCTCCGGCGTGCGGAACGTCGGGTCCTCCCACGACGCAGGCTCGTATGCGTCGGCCATGCGGGAGATCCGCTCGTTGCAGCGGTCGACGGATTCGCGAAGCGCGCGCTTTAGGTACCGCTCGAGCCGCAGCGACGCCGCGAGCGCCTCGTTCACGAGCTCCGTCTGCAGGTACTGCGTCAGATCCCGCCATGCGAACGCCAACGCCGTCTTCACGTCGCCGCGGTCCTCTCGCAGCGTCGAGGGATTGAACGACGCGGCGTACCATTCGCCGAACCGGTGCTGGAACCGCTGCTTCACGTAATACAGCTGTTCGCCCGCTTCCTTGACGACTTCGGCGCGGATCGTCTCGACGTCGAACGCGCGCGCCGTCTCCCGCGCCTCGGCCTCGCTCGCCGCGAGCCGCTCCATCGCCTGGCGCCGCTCCGTCTCGCCCGCGCGGGCGCCTTGCACCGCCGTCGCCGCGAGATGGACCGCGCGGGACAGCTCCGCGCCGGCGGCGCGGTAGGCGAGCCCCGCGAGCTCGGCGGTCGCGAAGCGGTCGAACTGCGCCTCGAACGCGGCGATGCCGGACTTGGCGGCGGCTTCGTCGTCTCGCGCTCGCTTCGCCGCGAGCGCCTGCAGCGAGGACACCGGGAACAGCCTCGGCTGCCGCACGCCGAAGGCGGCCAGGTTTTGTCGGACGTGCTGGAGCACGTCCTGCAGCTCCTCCTCGCTCGAGGCGAGGTCCGCGGCGTTGACGACGAAGAACATCTTATCGAGCTCGAACGCGTCCTTGACGCGGCCGAGCTGTTCGAGGAACTGCCGGTCCGCGCGGGAGAACGCGTGATTGTAGTACGTCACGAAGAAGATCGCGTCGGCGTTCTTCATGTAGTTGAACGCGACGCCGGTATGGCGCGCGTTGATCGAGTCGGCGCCGGGCGTGTCGACGAGCGTGACGCCTTGGCGCGCGAGCGGCGAGTCGTAGTAGAGCTCGATCCGCTCGACGAACGCCGACTTGCGCTCCTCCGCGACGTAGGCGCGGAACGCTTCGCGGTTCGCGCGCACGTCCGTGCCGAGCAGCGGCTCCGCGTCGTTCCAGCCGCTCGCGACGGCGCGCAGGAACGCGAGATGCGGCTTGCCGCCCGGCGGCACGTCGTCGACGCGCTTCTCGAGCGCCGCGATCCGCTTCAGCAGCTCCGCGGGCGGCAGCTCGCCGGACGGCCCGGCGGCCCCGAGCGCGTCCAGCGAATGCTTGACGCCGTCTAACACCGCGTCGCGCGTCTTCATCGTGACGCGGGCCGTGTTATGCGGCCAGTCCGGCGTCGGCGGCACGACGGTGTTGATCGCGGCGGTCGTCGGATTCGGCGACACCGGCAGCGCCGCGTCGCCGAGCAGCGCGTTGGCGAACGACGACTTGCCCGCGCTGAACGCGCCGAACAGCGCCGCCGTGAACCGGCGCTCCTGCAGGCGCTGCGCCTTCTCCCGCAGCGCCTCCGCCGCGCCTGCGAGCGCCGGCAGCTCCGCCGCGAGCGCGCTCGCTTGCTCGAGCAGGGCGGCGCCGTCCGCGAAGCGCGCGCGCAGCTCGACGCGAGGCGCCGCGGCGACGGCGACGGCGGCCCGCGCGGCCTCGGACGCGTCGCGCGCGCCTGCCGCGGCCTGCGACAAGTTCAGCCCCGCCGCCCGCACGGGCGCTTCCGGGGCTGCCGCCCGCTCCGGCGCGACGTTCGGCAGCTTGCGCGCGTCGGGCATCGCCGCCCCCGCGCGCGCCGCCTGCGACGCTGCCGGCAGCAGCGCCGTCAGGCGCTGTCTCGCTGCCGCTTCCTCGGCGTCTAACGCCTCGAGCTCGCGCCGGTGCGACAACGCCGCCTCGAGCGCCGCCGCCTCCGCGGCCAACGCGTCGCCGTCGCGCGCGTACATCGCCTCGGCCGCGTCCGCGAGCCGCTCCGCGGCGTCGACCGCCTTCCGCTTCGCCGTCTGCCGCGCATCGGCGGCGATCTCCTTCGCGTAGATCAGCGTATATTCGCCGGAGGCGACGGCGCCGGGACGCACCATCGCGACGAGCCGCTCCGACGTTACCTCGACGTCCACCGTCTCGACGGCCGCAGAGACGTCCGCGTCGGATAACGACAGCTCCAGCCCCGCCTTCCGGACCGCATCCCGAACATGCCAGACGAGCCGCGCCTTCACATGTTCCGCGAACTCCGCGCGGAACGCCTCGAGGCGCCGGCGGCGTTCCTCCTCCGTCTTCGCCGCCGCGAACAACAAGCCGACCCGGAAGCCCGGCTGCCGGCTCTCGAGGAACGCGAGCGCCGCGTCTCGCGTCGTCGCGGGCGTCAGGTTCGCGTTCTCGGCGATCTTCTCCGCTTCCGTGCGCAGCCGATCCGTCAGCCGCTCCCGCACGGTCGCCCGCGCCGTCAGCTCCGCGCGCAGCGCCGCATACCGATCGGCCGCGCCGCGGTCCTCGCCGGCCGCGAGCCGCTCGAGCTCCGCCCGCCGCTCCTCCTGCCGCGTCCGCACCGCGCGGACGCCTTCCTCCGCCAGCTCTACCGCGGCGGCCGCGAGGCCCGCGAGCGACAGCTCGGGCCCGCCTTCGACCAGAGCGCCGAGCAGGGCGCGGAGCCGATGCGTCTCGTTCATCGGGTGATCCGGCGCCATTAGCGTCGTATACAACGTCGCCGCCGGCTTCACGCCCCAGGAGCGGAACGCCTGCTCGACGCCTTCCTGGAACGCCGCGAACGACACTTCCTCCTCGCGATGCTTGTCGATCTGGTTCACGACGAGCACGAGCGGCTTGCCCATCTCGGACAGCCGCTTGGCGAAGTCCATATTCATCTCGGACAAGACGTGGTTATAGTCCATCACGTAAAACACGACGTCCGCGAGATGCAGCGCCGATTCCGTCGATTGGCGGTGCAGATCGTCCGTCGAGTCGACGCCGGGCGTATCGAGCAGCACGCCGCCTGCCAGCATCGGAATCGGATGCCGCAGCTCCACCGAGCGCACTTCCTCGCCCGCCTTCGCGTATTTCGACGCGTCCTCGAGTCTGACATGCGCTTCCCGTCCGTCCCGATATTGAAGCACGGCTTCGGACGTCTCCCCGCTGCGAATCGCGACGATGTTCGCGCTCGTCGGGATCGGGCTCGACGGCAGCAGCCGCGCCCCGCACAGATGGTTGATCAAGCTCGACTTCCCGGCCGAGAAATGCCCGCAAAACGCGAAATACAATTCGCGTTGTTTCCCCTTCGCCGCCAGCGACGCCGCCTTCTCTGCGAGCGGCGCGTCCCCCTGCTCCCGCAGCGCGCCGCCGAGCGCTTCCAGCTCTTCTATCACTCGGTCTCTCTTCTCCGCGATCATGCGCTTCGATTCTCCCCTATCGCGATGCCGATCTGTTGATGCACAACTCTCTTATTATACAATAAACCGCTGTACGCCGGAACCGTGGTTTGAACGTACGAAAAGACGCCCGTCCGGGCGTTAGGCCGGGACGGGCGTCGTCGAATTACATCGAAGTCACTTTCAAATCATGCGCTTCCGGGACCAAAATTTCGAATACTTCGCCGTGCTGGAGAATCGTAATGTCGCGCTCCTTCTCCTTCATAACGACGACGTCGCGCTTCGCCCGCATCCGGTCGATGTAATGCTCCGGCACTTCGCCGGACTCCGTGACGGTAACGCCTTCGACGATCGTTTCCTCGTCTTCCTTCAGCGCCGTGCTCATCACCTTATCGTAAATATCGGAAAATTGTTCGAAGTTTTTCGTGTACACGGAAATACATTTCATATGGTTCGCTCACCCTTCTGCTTCTCCGACGCACATCTCCTTGGCGTCTACGCTTCTATATGTTTTACAGTCTTTCTAGTTTTCGGCATTTTCATACGCTTCTTGCCTTCGCGGCATAGACCGAGCAACGGACAGCCCTCGCATTTCGGCTGCTGCGCTTTGCAGTGGTACCGTCCCAGGAAAATCAACCGATGGTGCGTAGCGGTCCATTCGTCCTTCGGCACCTTGCTCATCAGCTTCTTCTCGACCTCGAGCACCGAATCGTCCCAGCCCGCGATGCCGAGCCGCTTCGAGACGCGTTCGACATGCGTGTCGACCGCGATCGCCGGCACGCCGAAGGCGGTCGAGACGACGACGTTCGCCGTCTTCCGGCCGACGCCCGGCAGCTTCACGAGCTCCTCGTGCGCCTCCGGGATCTCTCCGCCGTACTCCTCGAGCAGCAGCCTGCACAACGCCCGAATGTGCTTCGCCTTGTTGCGGTACAAGCCGATCCGCTTAATATCGTTCTCGAGCTCCTCGAGCGTAACCGCCAGATAGTCTTCCGGCGTCTTATACTTTCGGAACAGGTCGACCGTTACCTTGTTGACCGTCTCGTCCGTACACTGCGCGGACAGCAGCACCGCGATCGTCAATTCGAACGGGTTCGAATGCACGAGCTCGCAGTGCGCGTCCGGGAACATGCCGGCGACGATGTCGAGCGCCTCGCGAACCTGCGCTTTGTTCATCCGTTCGTCCTCCTTCTCGCGTCGCTCCCTCGAAAAACGTCGATTTTTCGTAGCGTACTCTAGTGTAGCGGAGCGCCCAACGTTTTTCAATGGGAAAAGGGTGCGATTGTTCGCTACATTTCGAATTTTCTTGGAAAAAAAACGAGACGAGACGGTTTCGTCTCGTCCCGGATGTCGTTCTTCGCCTTTCTATTGCTTCACCAGCTCGATAATTTTGCCGTTCAACATATACATCGTAATCGAATCATTATCCTTGAGTTGAT
>JAPSKX010000031.1 GCA_031181325.1 Paenibacillus sp. | reverse complement strand
CCGCGGCGCGAATCGCCGCATCGAGCCGCTCCGGGTCGTCCGCCGCGCCGAGCAAAATATTGCGCCTCAGCATATCGCTGTATAGGCGCGGCACCTGCGGCGTGTAAGCGCTGCGCGGCGGCGTGAAGAAGCTGCCGGGGTCTTCGATCGGCCGGCCGTTCCAGCGAATCTCCCCTGCGTCCTTCGGCAGCAAGCCCAACAGCGCGCGGACGAGCGTCGTCTTGCCGGAGCCGATGCGGCCCGTGACGACCGTGAACGAATGCCGCGGCAACCGAAGCCGGACGTCGGCGATGCCGCGGCCGGTGTCCGGATACCGGTACGTCAATCCGGTCGCCTCCAGCGCGTCCAGCCGATCCTCCGCCGTCTTGACCGGGATCGCCGGCTCCGGCAGGTCGCCGCGCAGGTGCAGCGGATGCGGCTCCACGAGCCGGTCCGGCCCTGCGTTCTGCACCAAGCTCGCCATCCGCTGCTTGGACACCTCCGCCTGCTTGAAGTAGGCGAGAAACTTTCCGAAGTTCTGAATGAATTGCGTCACGAACGTCAAGTAGTATACGAACAACGCGAAGTCGCCGACGGTGAAGTCGCCGTTGCGCATCGACTGCGCGCCTAGCAGCAAGATGAGACCGGTGCCCAGGTTGACCGTGTTCGAGAAGACGGAGTCCAACGTCTGGTTCAGCAGCTTATCCTTCAGCATCGCGCTGCGCCGCTGGTCGTTCAGCCGGCGGAAGCGCCGGATGACCCGGCTCTCGGCGCCGGCGACCTGGATCGCTTGCACGGCGCCGAACATCTCGCTGATCGCCTCGGTCACTTGCCCGGTCGCCTCTCGGCTCGCGGCCCGGTACTTCTGCAGCAGCGAGGTGGACAGCTGCGCGGCCCCTACGACGAGCACGAGCGGGAGGAAGACGAGCAAGGTCAGCCGCACATCGATCTGGATAAGGATGGCGAAGGAGACGAGGGCGAATACGGTCATGCCGAACGAGTCGACGGACCAACTGACCGCCTCTTCCGCCTGCTCCACATCGTCCCGGAAGTTGCTGATCGCTTCCCCGGGCGAGACGGGAATCGCGCGGGCGCCTGGCTCGCGCAAAATGTGATGCAGCAGATTGCGCCGCAGCAAGCCGCCGACGCGCATGCGGAATTGGACGTCCGTGATGAAGCCCAGAACGATGAATGCGACCCGGACGGCGGCGGCGCCGAGGAGCAGCGCGATGATCGTCCAGACGCCGAGCGTCGCCGAAGCGGAATTCGTAAGGGCGTCGAAGAACGCCTTCGTCAGCAGCCCCGGCACGATCGGCGCCAGGTAGATGAACGTCCACATGACGGCGTTCGCCGTGTACCAGAGCGGCCGGTACCGGACCAGCCTCCATAGAAATTGCAGCGTCGTCACGCGAGCACCTCCTCGAGCCCGGTCTTCAGCATGCGGCTGAAGCGGGAGTCGGGGTCCGCCGCAAGCGTCGCGCGGTCGCCGTATTCGGCGACCCGGCCTTGATCCAAAATCAAGATCCGGTCCGCCCGCTGCACGGTTGCCAAGCGATGCGCGATAATGATGCAGGTGCGGCCTTCCAGCAGCTTGCCGACGGCCGCTTCCAGTCTTTGCTCCGTCGCCGGGTCCAATCGCGAGGACGCTTCGTCCAGAATGACCAAGCCGGGATTCGTCAGGAAGACGCGAGCGAATGCGAGCAGCTGCGCCTCCCCGGCGGATAAGCCGCCGCCGCCCGATTCCAGAACGGAATCGAGTCCGTTCGGCATGGAATCGAACCAATCGCGAAGCCCCAGCTCTTCCAGCACGGCGACGATCCGCTCGTCGGGGACGGCGTCGTCGTAGAAGGTCAGGTTGTCGCGGATCGTGCCTTGGAATATTTCGATGTTTTGCGTTACGAGCGCGACGCGCGTACGAAGCTCCTGCAGCGTCGCGTCCCGAATCGGCACGCCGCTCAGCCGGATCTCTCCGCCCAGCGGATCGTAGAATCGCAACAGAAGCCGCGCCAGCGTCGTCTTGCCGCTGCCGGTGCGGCCGAGCACGCCGAGCGCCTGCCCCGCTTCCAATCGGAGGTCGATGTCGTCGAGCGTCGATGCGCCCTCCTCGTACGAGAAGCGGACGCGGTCGAGCCGTACCTCCAGCGGGCCTTGCGGCAGCGACGCGCCGACGCCGTCGCGGACGGCCGGCTTCGTATCCAGCAGCTCCCGCACGCGTACGATGCTGGCGTCCGCCTTCTGCAAATCCTCCATCTGCGTGCGGATCTTCTCGATCGGCTTCGCCATCAGCTCGGTGTAATAGAAGATCATGTACACCGTGCCGATCGTCACGGCGCCCTTCTTCCACAAATACGCGCTCAACGCGAACGCGATCGCGTTGCCGATCGTGAAGACGACGATCGTCGTGATCCACATGGCGGCCCACCCCATGAAAGCGCGGATGCGGATGGGGAGCCATTTTCGAAGGAGGGAGTGGAATTTGTGCATGACGAAGGACGTCGCGCCGTTCGCCCGCGTGTCTTCCGTGCCTTCCAGATGCTCGCCCAGAAAGCCGAAGAACTCGGCGCTGATTTCGCGAAGCCGGCCCCAATGCGGAATCGCGTACTTCCGGATCGCCTGAATCGCGTACATCGCGAAGATGACGAAGATCGTCATGCCAAGGCCGATCGCCCAGCCCTCCATGAACAGGAGCGCAAGAATGCCGACGACCAACAGCAAGTTGCTAAGCAGCGTAATGACGAAGTTGGAGAAGAAGTTCGCCAATGCGTTAATGTCCCCGTCGACGCGTTCGATGATCGCGCCGGTCGTATGCGACTTATGGAAGCTCAGATCGAGGCGCAGGCAATGCTCCGCCACGTCGCCCCGCAGCTTGTTGGTCGCGACCCAACCGACGTTCTCTCCGATATACGCGGCGACGACGTTCAAGAGCTGTTGCAAGAGGGATACGCCGATGAACAAGCCCGCGGCGATCCAGAGCGCGCGGTTCGATTCCGCGCCTTGCGCCGAGTCGATGAAGTAACGGATCAGCTGCGGATTGATGAGCTGCATGGCGAGCCCCGCGACGAGCAAGACCGACAGCCAGACGATCGAGGACCGTTGGTTCTTTAAATAACTGCGCAGCAGAGCGGCGTATTGTCGTAACGGAATGTTCATGCCGGGCATTCGCGAGGCTCCTTCGGTAGCAGGTTATGAGTTGTCAGCCTCCATTATATTCCACAACGTCGTCGATTTTCCTGCCCGTCCGATCGGCAAGAGAAAGACCGTCCCTTCCGTAGAGCGCATCTACGGAAGGGAACGGTCCTGTTCGGATACGCCCGCGGTCAAACAGAGACGGCGCTTATCGCTGCTCCGACAGCAGCCAACGATCCAGGAAGCTATACGCTAAACCCCGAATTTCCTCCGGGAAGTCATGCGGACCGGATCCGATATACGACCGGAACCGGTCCTCGTACCCTAACCACCGGTACAGCTTCGAGAGCTCGAGCATCCCTTCCCCGACCGACTTCCAATGCGGGAAGATCGCGTCGGCCTGTCCCGCGTAATGGAAGGACGGCGTCGGGGCGCACAGCGCGGCGATCTCATGGAATTCGAACGGGATGCGGTCCGCTTCGAGATCCGCCGACACTTTAGGGATATGCGTATAAGGATAGTCCCGGTATCCCCAATGCTGCGGCTTCGGATCGCCCGTGAACGGACTGAAGCCGCAGCTGGACACGATCGCCTTGATACGATCGTCCACGCCGGCGAGGAAATAGGAGTTATATCCCCCGAAGGAATGGCCGATCGCGCCGATCGCGTTCGCGTTCACTTCCTCCAACGAGCAAAGCACATCCAACCCTTGTTTATGATCCGTAATATTTTTCGCGACCGTACTCCAGCCCGGATGACGCTCGTAGAACGGCCCGCTATGGAACGAAGGGTGATCCGGGTAAATCCGCTCGCCCGATGTCAGCGCGTCCGGGGCGAGAACGACGTACCCGCGGCGAACGAGCTCCAGCGCGTACATCCGGTTCTTCCGGCCGGCCGTCGTCGCGACGTTGTCCTTGCCCGACTCATGCGTAGGATGCAGAGCGAGCACGGCGGGGTATCCCGAGGCGGGACGAGGAGACGCCTTCTCGTCGGGAAGGAGCAAGTAAGCCGGAATGCGATCGCCGTAAGGGGCGTCGTACACGATATGAAGTCTCGTATGATCCGGCTGCAAGCTCTTCGCGAGCGTCTGAATTCGCACGGGCGCTCTCTCCGGCAGTTCCCCGATATAATTCAGCCACGTGCTGCGAATGCCGTCCAACTTCCGCTTCCATTCGTCTTCGTTGTCCACGTCTTGCAGCAGCGGCGGAATGCCTGTTCGATTCAGCTTGGATAATACGTACGCCATGATTCATCTCTCCTCCGAAGATAAGAATAGGAAAGCTTTCCCCCGGTCAGGATCGACCGACGGGGAAAGCCCCCTTCTACTATGCGACAATAACCGATTACTTGTTATGCGGCACCGTGACCATCGCGAGGGCGGTCGCCGAATTGCCCGCAACGTCCGTTACCGTATACGTGACCGTGTACACGCGGCCGTTACCATTGCCGTTTCGATCCGCCTTCACGCGGAACGTATCGGTCGACGTGCCGATCGCGGCTTCGATCGAACCGTCCTCCGGCTCGTTGCTTTCGATGGACGTCAGCGTTACCGAAGCTACGCCGGACGTCGCATCGTTCGACCCTAGCGTCGCGCGAATGTCGACCAATTTCTTGTTCGGCGGCCAGATCGACGCAGGATCCAACTGCACGTTCAGCGTCGGCGCCGTCGCGTCGATGCGCAGCTCCAGCGTCTTGGACGCCTCCGCGTTGCCCGCTGCGTCGACGCTGCGATATTCCAGCTGGTGGACGCCGTCGGCCGCGACGACGATCGGGCCGGCGGCAGCCGTCCATTCGCCGTTGTCGAGACGGTATACCGAGCGGCTCACGCTCGTAGACGCGTCCGTCGCCGTCAGAAGAACCGAGACCGGACCGCGATACCAACCCGCGGAGCCGAGCGTCCCTTCGACCGCCGCTTCCGTGACCGGCGTCGACTTATCGATCGTTACGGTCGTCGTTTGCTTTTCTTCCACGTTGCCGGCCGCATCCGTGCTCCAATATTGGATCGTATGCACGCCTTCTTCCGTCAATGTCACTGCATTGCCTTCGACCGGCTCGCCGTCGTTCACGGCATATTGCGTCCGAACCGCGCCCGACAGATTGTCGGTTGCCGTCAAGTTCACCGTCACGTCCGCGGATGCGGCAGTCGGAGCGTCGTTCGTCGTGACCGGAGCCGTCTTATCCAGCATTACGGTAACCGTACGAGGCGCTTCGACGTTCCCCGCCGAGTCCGCGCTCCAATACGTGATCGTATGAACGCCTTCCGTCGTCAAGACGATGCTGTTGCCTGTCGTCGGCTCGCCGCCGTCGACTAAATACTTCGTGTATGCGATGCTCGAACGATCGTCCGCCGCCGTTAAATTCACGACAACGTCTACCTTCGACATTCCGCTTTCCGGCGCGTCGTCCGTCGTCGCCGGAGGCGTGAGATCCAGCTCCGGCGTCGGGTACACGGCAAGGTAATCGAACGTATACTTGCCAGTGAAGCGCTGTGCGTTCACGCGGAACATCACGATGCCATTCAGCGACGTCGTCACTTCGATGAACGGGATGTCCTCCACGCGGTAGATACCTGTCGTCCGATCGAGCGTTCCGTTCGGAGCGAGCGCGCCGGAATAGGATTTCAATTTGTCCGATTGCAGGATCAAGTCGTACGTATTCGTCTTGAAATCGGCGTCGAATCGAATCGACATCCACTGATCGAACGGCAACGTATACCCGGATTCCGTCAATCGAATGTTCGTCGCTACGCCGTTTATCATCTGCTGATAGCCGATGCCGCCGTCAGAGAAGCCCAGCAACGAACCGATCGTGCGATTGCCGCCGATCATCTCGACCACGAAGTTGCCGACGTCGTGGTTCACTCGGGAGAACATCATTCTCGTTTCGAGCGTAACCTTCTTGTTTTCCGGCGTCCCGGCTTGCGGCGCCATCGTTCGATAAAATCTTGGAGTCGTCGCGTATTGATCGGTCTCCGAGTGGTAGTTGTCGATCGCCTGCAAGCCGTTGCCGCCCATACCCGGGATCGGGACGATCTGAACGGAGGTGCCGTTGATTCGAATCGGATATTCCCAGCCGCCGCCGTTGACCGCATCGCCGACCGGCCACGCGTCGAAGGAGTCGAAGAAGCCGTCGCTCGTCATCGGCGTCGTCACGGTCATCGTCGGTCCGCCGACGGACGTATTGCCTTGCGGATCTCTCGCTTCGATGCGGAACGAATACGTGCCGCCCGGCAGTAGGTTCGTAGCATTATAAAAGCTGTCGCCCACCGTCGCGATCGGCACCGTATCGGACACGTCGAGTCGGAAGACGTCGTATTCCTTAACGCCCGACACGTCGCTCGCGCCGCTCCATGCGATTCTTGCCGTATCCTTCAACAGCAGATCCGTCCACGTCGAGGCACCCGACCAGGTCGGCGTTGTAACGTCAGCCAACGACACTTCGAGGCCCGCAGCTCCGGGAGGTTCGTACGACAGATTGTCGCTCGTATCTACCGTTCTAACGCGTACATCGTACCGTTTTCCTGGCGCAAGATCCGTAAGAGCCGCCGTGTGCGTCCCCGCCGGTACCGCAAACTTGCGCACCCCATCCACGAAGATCGCGTATTCCTTGACGGCGATGTCGTCCGTCGCGCCGTTCCAGGAGATGACCGCGCTTTGTTCGGTTCTCGAATCGAGCTTCAGGCCCGTCGGCGCCGACGGACGCATCTCATCGTTCTTCACCTCGACGAGCGCGAGCCAGTCAAGGTTCATTGCCCCTTTCTGGAGCCACATCGTCAGCTCGACTTGCCCGGCGGGCAAGTATTGCCCCGTATGCACACGAAGCCCCTTCCAGTACTCTTCTTTCGTGCCGTGGTCGAACGTCCTCGGCGCTTCGAAGTAGCTGACCTTATCGCCAAGCTGCAAATATCGGATGATCTGCGTTTCGCCGTCCGGCAAATCAAAGCCCCCGACGTACTTCAGCATCACGTCGTAAGTACCGGCTCTCGGCACGTTCATTTGCCACTTGACCCACTGACCGACTTGATTCCATTCGCCCATGCCCTTCCCGCCGGACAACCACGAGCGGGTCGAGTAGACGAGAGGCGCCTTGTTGCCCCATTGTACGAAGTTTTCGGCTTCCTTCCATTCCATATTTCGCGTCTCGCGCACTACGTTCGGCTGATCGTACAGCGTCGTCGGCTTCGAGCTGTCCGCGCCGATCGTTCTCATCTTCAGTACGCCTGTCGCGCCTTTCAGAATGATGCGCGCGTTCGCTTCCAGCAACCCGCTGCCGATCTTGCCGTGCCGCTCGAACAAGAAGCCTTCCGGCGCATCCACCACTTCGTAGAAACCGATGTCATTAGTAAGCTGCCCCCAAGCGACGCTGACGCCGTCGACGTCGCTATGCGCCTGGAGCGTAATCTGACCCGGTACGCCGTCGATGTCCGTCTGCAAGGTGACCGGCGCAAGCGGAGTAGGGATCGGCGCGTCGTTCAGCTTGAACGCCTTCTGCCCCTTCTCGACTTGCAGCGTCAACGCGCCGTTCGCGATGGTAGCATGCACGCCGCGAGCGTGCATCGCCGACGCGACGTCGCCGCCGTTCGGTATTGCCGCGCCCGTGTCCGCCGCCTTTACCTGCGTGACCCCCGGAGCGTTCAACGTAATCGTCGCGTCGGCTTGCGCCGTAAGCGACAATCGGTCGTCCCCGTACGCGATCGTCGATGGCGCGCTCGATGCGATGATGGAGACGCCGTTCCGCTCGACCTTCGTTCCGTTCACGAGCAGCACCGAGTCGCCCTTCACGGCGACCGCGGCGCCGTCGAACCGGATGCCGTCGGCGCCGGTATCGATCAATCCGCTATCGATCTTGCGCACATACACGTTCGTACCGTCGACGAACGAAAGCTTCAAGTAGTCCGCCGTTTCCGTCGACGATACTTGTTGCGGCTCATCCTCGCGCTTATACGGCTCGAGCGTCGATATCAACTTCACCGCGTTCGTCTTCGGCGTGATGAAAGCGCCGTGTATTTGCTGATCGTTAGCGAAGTTGCCGCCCGGCAGCACTTCGGTGCCGCTCGCGCTGATGAACTTCGTCTCCAGCGTCGTACGCAGCTGTTGCGCCGACGAGCCGTAGAATTGCACGTTCAACTCCGCGCTGCCCTTGGCGATCGTAGCGCCCTTGTTGTCCGGACGGAATTCGAGCGAATCGTCGGCGTGCAGATTCCATTCGAACTCGGAACCGCCCGCCTTCGCCGTCGCCAGATCGTCGATCACGACGTACATCGAAGGGCGAAGATACAAGATATGGCGAATCGCTTTCGTCAAATCCGCTTTGTACGCTTCCGTCGCGTCGCCGGTTACGGCGTCGAAGTTCGGATGCGTGGCGAAGCCGAGCACGGCGCCGTCGGTGTCGATGTCTTCGATCGGCTGACCTCTGCGTCCGTCGAACGTAATCGCGTTCGCCGAGAACGTATGCTTCGTGAAGCCGCGATGATGTACGCTGTTATAGTAGTCGTAGTGGCCGCTCTTGATCGCGAGCGGTTCGCCGAACGCATGAATAATGAAGGAGTTCTGCTCCGCTTGCACGTGGCTGAAGCTGCCGTACGGGCTCGAACGGAAATAAAGCGACGTCCGATCCGGATCGTATAACTCGGAGTGCATCGCGACATAACCTGTATCCTGAAACCATATGCCCTTCGGCAAATCCATCGGCGGGCGCGAGGCGAGATTCTCGTCCCCGTTGAAATATTCCTGCATGCCGGTCGTCGGCGCGCCGATCGCTTCGGCTTGCCACTTCAGTCGGGCGTCTTGGTACATCTGCGACAGCCGGTTCATGATCGCGACGCTCAGCGCGCCCGGCGTGGAATGCGCATCGTTCCCGAAGACGCCCGTCGGGCTGGCGTGCGGGAACATGTAGAGCGGGTACAACCCTCCGTTTCTTAAAAACGCTTTATCGTAGAGGTTGATGACGCCGGCGCCGCGTAAAACATCCATCACCTCTCTATTCGCGCTGGTAGAGTATTGCCAATAGCCGGTGCCCTGCGACCACGATCCGTCTTCCCCGCCCCAAGGCGGCAGAATGTTAATGTACGCCGGGATCGATTGCTCGAACCAGCTTTCCGCTTCCGGCATGTCGTGCATCATGGCGACGGAGATGATGGCGATATAGCCCATCGTCGTCCAACCGTGCGAGTCGTACGGCTGGTGCGGGATCGGATGCGGGCCGAGCACCATCGAGATCAGCTTCTCCGTCCGGTTTTTGATCATGTTCTGGACGGTCGCCTTCTCGGTGTCGGATAACAGTCCATGTATCCAGTCGTACACCATCGCCGACTTATAGGCGATCGCGCGGTGCACTTGGTCCTGATTTTCGTATCTCGTCGAACCTACAGGATTCCAGGAACTAATTTGAAGCAGACGCGCCTTCGCATCCGCGCCGTACGACGCGTCCCCCGTGATGAGATAAGCGAACGCCGCGTCGGTCAACCGCGTAAGCACCGGATCGACGTTGTTTTTCAACGTCTGCTGCGCGGCAACGAATTCGGGAGCAGTCGTCGGGTATTCTCCGTTCATGTACGGGAACGTCGGCTCCGTCGGCATGTTCTGGTTCAGGTTCGTCTTCACCGACGCCTCGATCGCGTCGAACACGCTCTTGCCCTTGCCGCTGAGGCGAAGCGCACGGAACGCTTCCAAGTCTTGCGCGTTCGTCCAGATGCGCGGATGGGTCACATCCACTTTATCCATCAACTGTTGCAGCGCCGGAACCGGGAACGCTACGCTGTTCTCGTCGATGCGGAATTTGCGCACCGTACTCCACGCCGACCAACCGCTCGGAAGCTGGTATCGAACTTGCCAATACCAGATGCCCGTCTCGAGCGTATGCGGGAAGTTATAAAAGTTGTTGCTCAAGCTCACGTCATACTCCGGATCGGCCATCGACGCATCGCGGCCGACCTGAAGCTGATATTGACTCGCCCCCCCGATATGAGGCCAGCTGAAGTCCGGCGCGTTCTGCGTCGACACGAGCGAATCGGCCGGACGGAACGGCATGTTCAAGCCCCGGAGCTTGTCGGCCGGCCAACCCGAGTCGGCCGCTTGCGCGGTCGGAGTTTGCGTTGCAGGACTAAAGCTTAACGAACCGAAAAGTACGAAAAAAAGCAAAGACCAAATCGCTTGCCTTTTCAACCTTACGTTACTCGTCATACGAACTTCATCCCCTCTACCATGAAAATGTGCCTGCCGCCGTTTCTTTCATAAAATCATGAATTCGGACGGAGCGGCGATCCAGTCTGGATCGCTCCGCGGCGAACGCCATGACGTGACTTTGCACGGAGACGGCCGCCGACGACAAGCTCTCGCTCTTCCCTCCGCCGCGTACGAGCTCCGCCCGGGAAGTCTTTCATGATGCCTCGATCACCTCCTCCATGACCATGTGCCGCCATCGAAAGCTGAATCGTCTCGACCCGACCGGTCTTGAAATCCGAAATTTCGATGACGCCCTTGCCCATATGCGCGCGAATCTGCCCTTTGGTGCCCATCAGCTTGACGGTACGACCGCCGTCGGTCGTGAACGCGGTCATCGTGAACGTCGCCGTAATGCGGTTCTCGAACTCCATCGCGACGACCTGATGATCGACGACGTCGTTGTCGCAATGATAGACGCATCGGCCGTACGGCCCGATTCGAAGCGCTTCCATAATGCCTTCTACCGAGTCGTCGTTCGTCAGCGCAAGGCTGAGTCCGCGCGCGTCCTCGACGCCGAAGTAGATGTCCGGCGCGTAATACGCGCACGTGTCGCGTGCCGGGCAACCGTCCAAACAGCGGAGAGGCGCGCCTTCCGGCGCGTTCTCCTTCGTGAAGTGCTTCAACCCTCCGTAAGAGGTCAAGTGGGAACAATCCGCGCCGGCAAGCCAGACGAGGATGTCCATGTCGTGGCAGCTCTTGGCCATGATCATCGGGTTCGATTCCCCGGCCTTGCTCCAGTTGCTTCGAACGAAGCTATGCGCTTGATGCCAGTACCCGACGTTCTCGATCATGTCGATCGTGACGAGCTCGCCGATGCGCCCATCGTTTAGCATTCGCTTCAACGTCGAGAAGAACGGCGTATATCGAAGAACGTGACATACCGAAAATACGCGATCATGGCGCTTCGCCGCTTCCGAGCGAGACGCATTCGCCGAGATCGTTCGACATCGGCTTCTCGAGCAGCACATGGTAGCCCTGCTCCAACGCGCGAAGCGAAGGTTCGTAATGCATCCGATCCTGCGTGCAGATGAGGACGGCGTCCGCCATCCGAGGCCGGGAGAGCAATGTCTCCCAGTCGTCGAAACGTCCGTACTCCGCAATGGCGTGCGTCTCCGCAAACGTATTCCTTCTCGTCTCGTCCGGCTCCGCGACCGCGACGATCTTCATTTCATTCGGGAAATCTAAGGCGTATTGGGCGTAAGCCATCCCCCTGCCGCCCGCCCCGAGGACGACCGCCGTGACTTGTTTCATGTTGTATTCTCCTTAATAAGCGCCTGACCGACGGCTCCGAATTACCCTTTCACGGAGCCGATCAGCGCGCCTTGCTCGAAGTGCTTCTGGATGAACGGATACACCATAATGACGGGAAGGCAACCCAACAGGATCACGCCGTATTTGAGCGATTCCAGGACGACCTTCGTTCCGCCTCCCGTCGTCGCCTCCAAGACGTCCCCCGCCTGACCGACGACGACCATGTTGCGGATGACGAGCTGCAGCGGGAACATGCTCGAGTCCCGAAGCAGCAACAAAGCGGCGGAGAAGTCGTTCCAAATCCACACCGTGTAAAAGAGGCCGATCGTCAGTAACACCGGCTTCGAGAGCGGGAGGACGACATGCGTCAGAATCGTAAAGTCCGACAATCCGTCGACGCGGCCCGACTCCTCGATTTCCTTCGGCAAACCCTGGAAGAACGTTCGCATGATGATAACATAAATCGTATTGATCGCATTCGGCAGAACCACGGCCCACATCGTATCGATAAGTCCGTACGACCGCGCGACGAGATAAAACGGAATCATGCCGCCGTTGAACATGAGGGTAAAGACGAGCATGAGCATGACCGGGGTGCGGAATACCAGATCTCTCCGCGATAGCGCGTAAGCGGCCGCAATCGTGAGCGACATCGAGATCGGCAGGTAGAGCGAAACGTAAAGTAACGTGTTCCGGTAGCCGACCCACAGCCTCGGGTCTTCGAACACCGCGTTCAGCGTGTCCAGTTGAAAGCCTCTCGGGAAGAAGCTGATTTCGTTCCGAACGATATGTTCCGCCGAGCTCACCGTAACCGAAGCCATGTGAAGGAACGGAAAGAGACAAGCGATCGCTACGAATGCGAGCAGCAGGAAATTGACGATATCGAATAGTCCGATCTTTCGAACATTTACCATAAGCTTGTTTCTCCCACCTTCCTGCTGATTCGATTCGTAATAAGGATGAGCAAGAGCGAGAAGACCGCCATCGAGACGTCGACCGCTACGGCATAGCTGTAGCTGCCGCTCAGAATGCCGATCCGGTATACGTAGGTCGAGACGATATCGGACGTATCCTGATTCGCCGCATTGCCGAGCAGGAACGCCTTATCGAAGCCGACCTCGAGCACGCTGCCGATCGCCAGGATGAACATAATGACGATGGCCGGCACGATACCGGGAATCGTGATGTGCAGCGTCTGCTTCCAGCGTCCCGCGCCGTCCATCTTCGCGGCTTCGTACAGCTGCGGGTCGATCGCCGCTAACGCCGCAAGGTAGATGATCGTACCGAAGCCCGCCCCGACCCAAATATCGGAGGCGATGAAGATCGTGCGAAACCAATCGGCTTTCTGAAGGAATAATACCGGCTCGTAGCCGAAGGATGTAATCGCATTGTTGATCCATCCCGTACTCGGGGACAGCAGCATGATCAGCGTGCTGGACACGACGACCGTCGACATAAAATACGGCATATAGCTGACGGTCTGAACGAATCGCTTGTATTTCTTCCAACGCATCTCGTGGAACAGGATCGCGAGGATAATTGGCGCAGGAAAGGTAAAGATTAGCTTATACAACCCCAAAATCAAATTGTTTCGAACAACGGTCAAAGCGTTAGGGTTCGAGAAGAACGCTTCGAAATGCTTGAAGCCGACCCATTCGCTTCCCCATACGCCTTTGAACAGATTGTAGTCCATGAAGGACAACACGACCCCGAACATTGGAGCGTATCTGAACATGATGTAATAAATAATGGCGGGTAGGAGCAACAATAGATACACTCGATCTCGCTTGATCCTGCCCAGGACGGATAATTGTCTCATGGCTCCACTACCTCCTGAAAGCGGCGCAAGGCCGGACGCTCCACAGAACGCCGGCCCTGCGGCTTACCTATTTCATTATTTCGTATTGACGATCGAGCGCCTTTTGGTACGTCGTCTTGATTTCATTCAGACCGTTCTTGCTCAGATCCGCGACGAACGATTCCCACTCGGACATCGGGCGTTCGCCGTAGATGAACTTCGCCACTTCGCCTTGCCAGAACTTCCAAATTTGATCGTTCAGCGGAGCGACGGCTTCGGCTTCTTCGGGCGTCAACGCCGGAAGGATTTCGCCGACCGGGAAGCGGTACTTCGGCGCTTCCACATACGCCGCTTGCTCGCTATCCTTCACGAGCGACAAAGTAGCATTGAAGTCGAACCAGCCGTACGTCGCGGCCGTCATGATGCCGGAGACGACGCGAAGGTCGTTCGCCTCTTTGTAGTTGTCGTTAAACTTGCGCTTGCCGTCGACGATCGTGTACGTCTCGCCTTCTTTGCCCCAGCTTTGGATGTCTCTTCCCTTCTCGGAGAAGATATAGTCCAAGTAACGGAACGCCGCATCCTTATTCGGGGACGTAGAAGCTACGGCCAAGCCGAAGTTTTCGTAACCTCCGCGCGGCAAGTACGGCTTGTCGCCGAGCCCGATCGGAGGCGGCATGAACGACAGATGCTGCCCTTCCGGAAGCTGGTTGTTCATAATTTCGATCTGACCGATGAATTGCACGGTGATGAACGCTTGGTTGTTGGACATGAATTGCGTCCAAGCTTTATAGTCCATCGTCAGCCAGTCCGGCGGGATGAGCTTTTCGGCCATAAACTTGTTGAGCGTCTCCACCATCGTCTTCGCGGCCGGTTCCTCGAAACCGAACTTGATTTTCGTCTGATCTACCGGATCCTGGAACACTTGCGGATAGATGCCGAACGTAGGTCCGAACGTGCTCAACGTATTGAGCCCGTGACGGAACGTGAACGGATAGCTATCCGGATACAGCTCCTTTAACTGCTTCGAAACCGTGTACAATTCATCCCACGTCTTCGGCACTTGCAAATTGTGTTTCGCGAAAATATCGTCGCGGTAGAACCATACCATCTGGCTGCCTTCGCCGGCGCCGTCGTTAAGGATGCTGTAGATTTCGCCGGTCGGCGAGACGACGCGCTGTTTCACGAGAGGGTGGGCTTCCAGGAACGCCTTCACATTCGGCATCTTGTCCATATGCTTAGACAAATCCTCGAATGCGCCTTGCGGACCGTACTTCTGAACTTCGGCCGGGAACACCGACATGATGTCCGGCATGTCGCCCGAGGAGATGGCGAGCGCCAACGATTCCGGGCCCGTTATCAATTCTTGTTTTACCGTAATGTTCGTCTCTTCTTTGACCCACTTCCAGACGCCCCAGTCTTCTTTCGCGGGCCATGCCGTGCTGTTTTCCGTCAAAATGCGGATCGTCGCCTCTTCGGGCAGCGCAGCCTCGGCGGGCTGTTCCGGAGCGGGGGTCCCGCCCTTCGTATCTGTCGCCGGATTCGCCGGTTCGTTCGTACCTTCGCTGCCGCTGCTGCAAGCGCTTGCCGTTACGACCGTCAATGCGAGCGCGGCCCAAAACCATTTGCCTTTCTTCATTGCGTGATCCCTTCCTTTTTCGGTTTCTGTAGTCAGCGATTCGGCTTTCGTCCGTCCCTCTCGCTTGCCCCTATCGTATACGCCTCAGTCCATCGCGGTAAATGAGCGGTTGTGGTCTTCCGTTGTACTTTTTTCGGGTAGATGAAAAAACGCATAGTTTTCCGCAAAAAAGACAAAACGACGGCGGGGCTAGGCAAAACCTAGGTATCCCGTCGTCGTCCCTTACTCCTGTCGCTCGTGATCGCCCTTCCGATAATCGCTGGGCTTCAGGCCTGTATACTTCTTAAACATTCGGTTGAAGGACGTAATGTTGCGATAGCCGACCGCCTCCGCCACTTCCTGCACCTTCATCCGCGTCTCCACGAGCAGTTCCGTCGCTTTCCGAATCCGCGTCTCGTTGACGTATTCCACGATATTCGTTCCGGTCTTCTCCTTGAAGTAAGAAGATAAATATCCGCTGCTTAAATTCAGCTTCTCCGCCAGCGCGTCCAAATAAATATCTTCCGCAAGGTGATTGTTCACGTAGTCGAAGACGAACGACGTCACCGCATCCTTCGGCTCGACCTTCTTCTCCTGAATCGCGCCTGCAGTCTGCGCGACCCATCCCAGAAGAAGTCGTTCCAACTGCGCGACCGTTACGCAGCGATAGATTTTCTCCGCCGCGTTCTCGAGCAGCTCGTCCAGCTTCGCCGCTCCAAGCCGCTCCGATGCCGCATGCCGGATCCGCTCCTCCGTCTTCTCGGCGAAACGATGCCAAGCCGCCGCCGTCGCCGGAGGCGTCCGATGTTCCGCGAACAACTGCTTGAGAATCGCCGCGGCGGCGTCCGCGTTGCCTTCCCGCAGATTGGCTCTGAAATGCAGGTCCTGTTCGGACGTAAATTCAAGCTCCGCCGGGGCGACCTTCGACGCGTTCACGATCTGCGTCTCGTCGACGAGCAGCCGTTCGCCGATCCGTTCTCTCACTTCCGCGTACGCCGCATTCATCTGATCGGACCGATCGTACGGCGACGTTACGGCGATCGTGATCGTGCCGCTGTCGCGATCCTGATCGAACACCCGCTTCATGTCCCGAAGCAGCTCCTGCAATGGCTCCGGCGCCTCGAGGAACACCATGCTCAGAATTTGATTGTGTTCGGTCTGGAACGTCAGCGCGTCCGGGAACGTCCGATTCAGCTTGTCCTCGATAAATACCTTCATATAATACAACCAACTCTGGAACGTGCCCTCCGGCCACGCCGCGCTATTTTTCTCGATCACGTGGAACAGGACGAACACGTACGGCTTGTCGACGAATTCGAGCTTCGCTCGATCGTGCTCGCTGTCGCGGATATCCTTCAGGTGGTTCAGGAACGCCCATTGCTTCATTAATCGATTCTTGTCCCGCAGCTGACTGCCGATAATGTCGAATTCCCGGATGCTTGAGCGATATTGCTCGCCGTCCCCGGGGCCGCGGATCGAATCGACCAGCCTCCGGAACGGATTATTGATCCGGGCGGCTAGGAAGAGCGACATAACCACGCTCAGCGCCACGACCGCGGCGACGACCGCGATGACGGTGAAGTTCAGCCGCGTCTGCGAGGCGAGCTGCGATGCCGGCAAGCGATGCAAATACGTCAACCCGCTCGAAGCGTCTCGAATGTAGAAATGATATGTCCCGTCCCGAATGAACGCAGAATCTCCTTGCGACATCAGCTCGTCTAAAGAAGGATATTCCGAAGTCGAGGCGCGGTTGTAGATCGCTTCCCCTTGTTCGTCGTAGATCACGAGATCGTCGTTCGCGCCTTGATGGAAGGCGTGATACATCTTCGTCGCGTCAAGGAAGACCACCATGTAGAAACCATGATTGCCCGCGTCTTTGAAGATCATCGGAATGTAATTCCCGAGCGCTGTCTTGCGGCCTTGGAAGATGTTCGAATAGAATGTCTCGGCGGGAAACATTCGATGCGTGTACGACTCTTTGAATTGTTGTTCCCAAAATTCCAATGGATAACGGTCGCTCGCCATGAACGCCTTGAACATCTTATCGTTCGACGAGCTCGTCCCTTTCTCGACCGCGAACCGGCCGAGCTCGCTGTTCTGCGAATAAAACACGATATTGTTGATGTAGAGGTTGGGATTGCCCACCCAAGATAAAATGTCCGTGATGACTTCGGGAAAAAACGAATATCGAGGTTCGAGCTTCAGCTTTTCGACATTTTCGCTGAAGTAAAATAAATACATCTGCTTCTTGATGATTTCGAAATGATTTTCGTAGTTTTCCTTCGTATTCCTCAGCATGAGCGTATTGTATTTTACGATTTCTTGGCCGACATTACGCTTCGATACGGACAGTGCATAGGTCGTCAAGCAGACCAGCAGCAGAATGATGCACATAAACCCCGCGACCAATCTCCAGAACAACGAGTTCGACTTCATTCGAAGCTGCCGGAAACGACGTAATGATAACAACAGAGCATCCTCGCTTTCTGTCGACTGCCGATCTGTGCACGGACGCAGTGCCTGAGTTTGATACCCCCATGTTACTAAACAACCTCGTGGAAGACAACGTATTCATTATGCTGGAAACCTGTCGGAAAATGAAGGCCCGCCCCTTCGAATCATGGGCGGGCCTTCATTCGCTATTCCGCGCCGAATTGCGCGATCATTCCTCTCGCCATCTCCATGTCGGACGCCTTGCCCGTCGTCAGCGCGAACTTCGCGACGAGCGCCGGATAAGCGGCCCATTGTTCCGCGATATGCTCTCGCATCCGCGGCCACACCTTGCCGCCGCGTCGCTCGTACCGCGCGAGCACGTCGCGTAGCCCGTCCTCGCCGAACAACGCGTAATAAATGACGAAATCCTTCCCCGGATCGGCGATCTCCGCTTCGGTCCAATCGATCAGACCCGTTACGCGCGCCGCTTCGTCGACGAGAATATGCGGGGGATGCAGATCGCCATGGTTGAACGTCGCGTGCTCCGGCCAATACGTGTCGTCGGCCAGCCATGTCATCCAACGGGTCAGCAGCTTCGCGGGAATGTCGAAGCTTCCTTGAATCTCCTGGATGTTATCGGCGAACGCTCGCCGCGCTTCGTCCGGGCTCTTGACGCGAACGCCGGCCTCCCCGGCCGCCGCCGGATCGACGCCGTGCAGATGCGCAAGCGTATCCGCCAACGAGTCGAAGAACGCTTCGGGCAGCGACGCCTGATCGAATTTCCAGAGGTATCCGCCCCCCTCCGGGTCGACCGTCCCCATCGGATCGCCGTCCAGCAGCGGGTACGCGATCAACTCGGGGGTACACACGCGCCAATCGGGCACTTGCGCCGGGAGGCGGCCCCGCAGGAAGGATAATACTTTGCGTTCATTGTCCGCGCGTTCCCAAACATCGTCCCGACGAGGCTGTCGAAGCACCCACGCCGCGCCGTTCTCGTCCGTGCCGAACGCGACGAGGAAATCCATCCCGGACTCGTTCCAGCGGATGCTCCCCGGATCGATGCGCAGCCCGTGCCGCGCCGCCAAGGCGATCATATTTTGAATGGTATTCGTCGTTGTCATCGTCGAAATCGCTCCCTTTTCCGTTATACATAAAAAAAACACACCGCATCGCTGCGTGTGTTAGAGAAGTACCGGAAAAGGACTGCACGCCGAACCAAGGCACGCGCAAGTCGACCGCCGTGAAGCGGACTCCTCGCAAGACCGATGCCTATTCATGGGTGTAAGCGGACATACCGATCCCGTTCCCTCTGCACGCAGACAGAGTCGTAGAGAAAGCTGCATTAGTTGCAGATCATTCTCAATCGGGCATGGTATATCACACGTACCCCTCCGTTCCTTGATAGTTACTTCAAAATACCATAGTCGATGCGGCGGATCAACACTGAAACTCGGTTATACTCGTTTTTTCCTATGCGTCGCGATCGGCCGGGAATCGTTGCGCGAGCCGCTTCGGCGCGGCGCGCAAGTACGACTTCGTTACGATCCGATGGCCGCGTTCCATTGCAATGCCTCCGTCCCGGCGGCTGTCGGCGTACTGCTTTCTCATTTCTCTTCGATCGGATACAATTGTAATGATTCGGACCGCAATACGGAAGGGGAGAACATATTGTTAGAGTGGGCGGAAGATGCGAGCGCGATATGGCAATACTTGACCTTATTTTTGCTTGCGGCGGCGCCATGGCTGGATGTTTCTCTCGTCGTGCCCCTGGGGATTCTATGGGGATTGCCGCCCGTAGGGGTAAGCGTCGCGGCGTTCGTCGGAAACTTCTTAACGATCTTGGCGCTCGGGCTGTTCTTCAAGCAAATCTCCGAATGGAGGCGCAGAAGGAGAGAACGCAAAGGCATTACGGGACCGACCAAGAAAGAAACTCGAACGAGACAAATCTGGGAAAAGTACGGAATTCCGGGACTCGCGATCGTAGCGCCGATCCTCGTCGGCACCGATATCGCCGCGATCGTCGCGCTTAGCTTCGGGTCTTCCAAATTTCGAGTCGTCGGCTGGATGACCGTCAGCTTAGCGCTCTGGACCGTCGTCTTCGCCGTCGGATCCGTGTACGGCTTTAGCTTTTTAAATTTTATTTAAGGGATCGAGCCGCAACAGGCCGGACCGCGTCGTTACCGACGAGGTACGGCCTCGTTCATTACGGGATAAGCTCCTCCGCCGCTGACAGCAGTTCGGCGGCCGTCCAACGCTCCGAGGCGGAGCTAAGCTGATAAAGCACAGGTTGCGCCTCGTCGCCCCCGATCCACGTCGCGCTTCGCAGCGTTCCCGTGGGCGAAAGCATGTGCTCCGCGCTCGTGAACTGTACTTCCGTTCCGTCGACCGTTACAGCGACATGCTCCCGCGTTTTCGTCGCGACCGACAGCTTCTCTCCGCCTTGAAGGAGCTGCGCGGTCAGAAACAGCTGCTCGCCGTCCTCGTTCCGGTACTCCGTCGACAGAAAGCTCCCCCCGGTCGGATCCTCGTCGACGATGCGCCACAAGCTGCTTTGGCCCGTCTCTTCGCCGACGCGTTGCAGCTCGCGCAGCGTCTGCATCCCTTCTGGGCCTAACAGGCCGCTGAACGGAGCGCCTGTGAACCCGGATGCAAAGACGAAGTTACCCGCCACTCGTTCCGGAGGCACCATCGACGCGGATGTCTCGGCGACGATAGACTTCCACTCCGTTAACGAAGTAACCTGCGCCGGGCGGCTTACGCCTACGCCGGGAACGTTCTTTAGCACCGGATTCGCTTCTTCCGCGAAGGCTGCGAAGTAAATGACCGCATTCCCTCCCACCGGCAGCTGCGACTTCACCCGTTCGACCTCGCTGCGCACCTCGTTCGCCTCGATTCGCGTGAGCTGCAGGCTGGCGTCGGTATAGGCATGCAATTGAATCTCGTTGCCGGTTACTAGGTATAACCGTTGCATGCCGAATCCGAAGCCGCTCAATACGACAAGGACGCACGCCGCGATCAAGACCGGCTTCACATAACGACTTCGCTTCGGCGAATTCGCGATTCTGCGCTTCGCCAACGCCGGCGACGCCGCCGCGAGGACGGCCGCATCCGTCTCGGGGGATACGACCCAGCCACGGGCTTCGTATCGCAGCTCCTCGCGAAGCGTTTTCTCAATAGACATGTACGTTCGACTCCTTCTCTTCCGTTTTCGTTTCCGTCCAAGCCCTCAGCTTCTTCATCGCTTGATCGTGCCGCGACTTCACGGTACCGAGGGGGACCGCCAACGCCGCCACGATTTCCGGGAAAGTCATGTCATGGTAATACCGCATGACGACGACCGCCCTCAGCTTGCCCGATAACCGCCGCACGCCATCCGATAGCTCGCCGCGCCGCTCCTTCCGAAGCCATGCCTCCTCCGGTGCCGCCGCGGCGCCGACAGACGTATACTGCTTCTGTTTCGCGACGATTCGGAAATATCGCCACGCCTTGCGGTTCCAGTTCGCCGTCTGCCTTGCGGCCAAGCCGTACAACCATTGCCGGAACGGCAGCGATTCATTGTACGAGCCGATGGAGCGAATCAGCTCCACGTACACCTCGCTGACAATATCCGCTACGTCGCTCGGCCGATTCGCAAGGAACTTGACGGTGCGGCAGACGTCCGCTTTCGTGGCCTCGTATACGCGTCCGAACGCTTCCTCGTCTCCCTCCTTAAGCAATGAAATATCGTTCTGAACATCTTCCTTCATAGAGGCCGGCCTCCTATTCGTCTTACACCCTTTCTTGGTCCGTTTCCGCCGAAAGGTTCGATGAGAGACGCATACTAAGGTCCATGGCCCCGTCATCATCGTGCGGACAACGCTTGCCCCATATATCGAATCGCCCGCTGTTCGTAGACGGATGCTTTTCCGTATATAATGGAGGCATCATCGGGCAATCGGGAAGGAGCTGGGAACATGAAGAAAAATCGCTTAGGCGCTTCCGATCTCTTGGTTTCCGAGATCGGCCTCGGCTGCATGTCGCTCGGAACGGAGGAGTCGAAGGCCGTCTCGATCGTGCGCGAGGCGCTGGAGCGCGGCGTCAACTTCCTCGATACGGCGGATCTATACGACGACGGGCGCAACGAGGAGTTGGTCGGCAAGGCGATCGCCGGCCGCCGCGGCGACGTCATCGTCGCGACGAAGGTCGGCAATCGGCGCGTACCCGGCGTCGAAGGCTGGACCTGGGATCCGTCGAGGGCGTACATCCGCTCCGCCGTGAAGGACAGTCTTCGCCGCTTGGGCACGGACTATATCGATCTGTATCAGCTGCACGGGGGCACGATCGAGGACCCGATCGACGAGACGATCGAAGCGTTCGAGGAGCTAAAGCGCGAAGGGGTGATCCGGTACTACGGCATCTCCTCCATCCGACCGAACGTCGTGCGGGCGTATGCGAGCCGGTCGAATCTCGTCAGCCTTATGAACCAATACGGCGTCTTGGACCGGCGCGCGGAAGAGGACATCCTGCCGACGCTGCAGGAAAGAGGCGGGATCGGCCTCATCGCCCGCGGCCCGCTCGCCGGAGGGGCGCTCGCGGCGACGAAGACGCCGGCGAAGGGGTTCCTCGATTACAGCCTTGAGGAGCTGCTCGAGCTGCGGCGGCGATTGACCGCGATCGCGTCGGAATCCGGCATCTCCTTGTCGCATCTCGCCATTCGCTATTCCTTGTCGCATCCCGTCGTCGCGACGGTCATCCCCGGCGCGAGCTCGCTCGAGCAGCTGCGCGACAATCTGGAGGCGGCATCGATTCCGCCGCTGACGGCCGATATGCTCGGGCGCATTCGCGCCGTCAGTCGCGCGAACCGATACACCGCCCACCGATAGGCACCAATCCCGCATTCCCGACATACGCTGTGTCGAATACGACAATGAGGTGGCGTGGGAATGCAAGAGGACACGGTTGTTCAACTCGTACAAGCGTACTTACCGCCTGGAGCGGAATGGGTCGTCGGGGGCGGCCCGACGACGTCGAAGCCTTATGTTCGCGAAGCGGACTTGGACGGCGACGGCATGCCGGAAATCGTGGCCGCATACCGGCTGGGACAGGACCTGTTCCTGCTCGTATTGAAGCGATATATGTCCGGGTGGCGGGTCGTCGCCATGACGAGAGGCGCCGGATACGACATCGACGCGTTCGGGATCGCGCCGATCGTTGCAACGTACCCCGGCAATCTCGTCGTCGGTTGGCGCATCGGCGCCGCATGGGCGAAGCTGTCGGTCTATGCCTGGACGCCGCACGGGCTCGTCGACATCGCTCCCGCCGATCTGTACTATAGCCGACTCGAAGTCGGCGACTTCCCCGGCGCCCCCGAGCATGCCGGCCGCGCGGAGCTGGCTCTGTGGATTCACGATACCGGCGAAGCGTACCGCGTGGAAGTCGTCCGCTGGGACCGCAACCGATTCCTCCCCGCGACGGATGCGTATCCGTCTTATTTCGGCCACGTAGCGGCATATTATGCCGAGCTGACGACGCGGCATCCGGACTATCGCGTCTATTGGTATTACCTTGCCGACGCCTATGAGAAGTCAGGTCGTCAAGGCGATGCGCTGGCCGCCGTCGACCGCGCCCTCTCGATCGACGCGCCGTATCCGACCCAGGATACGCTGCTCGCGCTTCGCCGGCGCATCGCCGGGGAGGCCGCGGCTGCAGCCTCCTCCGGGCTCAGACGGATCGGGGCGTTCGCGCGGGCCGAAGCGCTCTTCCCCGCCGCCGTGAAAGAAGTCGGCGGCACGAAGTGGGGCTTCGTCGACGAACGCGGCGCCTGGCGCATCCCGCCGACGTTCGAGTACGCGAACGACTTCGCGGAAGGGCTCGCCGTCGTGCAGGCGAACGGCAAGTACGGCGCGATCGACGCTTCCGGACGGTTCGCCGTGCCGCCCGAATACGAGTGGATCGACGCTTTCTCCGACGGCCGGGCGATCGCCTACGATCGGGAGGGACCCCGCGTCATCGATAACGCAGGCCGCGTCCTCACGAGCAAGTCGTACGATTACATCGCGAAGTTCAGCGAAGGTCGCGCCCTCTTCTCCCGGCAGAGCGAGCAAGGTTCGCTGTACGGCTACCTGGACCGGGACGGCGCGGAGGCGATCCCCGCCTCCTTCCTCGAAGCGGGCGACTTCGCGGGCGGTCGGGCGATCGTCAAACTCGCGGACGACGAATACGCCCTCATCGGTTCCGACGGGAAGCGGAAGGCGACGTACCGTTACGACTACGTCGGCGCGCCCGGCGACGGCGTCCTGCCGTTCCGTAAGGAAGCGGACGGCAAGTACGGCTATATCGACGAAGCCGGGAACGTCGTCGTCGAGCCGCGCTTCACCGAAGCGAGGCCGTTCCGCGAAGGCCGCGCGGTCGTCAACGTCGCGCCGGACTTCAACAATGAGTACGGGTTGATCGACCGCACGGGCGCCTTCGTCATTCAGCCGAAATACAACGACGTCCGTCCGCTCGGCGACGGCCGGGTCGCGCTCGGCCAGCCGATCGACCCGGGTCAGCCGTACATCGGATCGAAGTATGCGATCGCCGACGCGAACGACGGGAAGCTGCTCACCGACTTCCGGTTTTACGGCGTGAACGACTTCCAGGGCGGACTCGCTTCCGTGTCCGACGAGAGTCAGACGTACTTCATCGGCCGCGACGGGAAGCCGGCCGCGGGCTTCCCCCGCTTCGACGGAAGCGGGACGCTGACGCTGCGAGGCGACATCGTTCAAGCGAACGTCGATCAACGGCTGTTCTATTACGACAAGCGCCTCGGGAACGTCGTATGGGCGCCGAATACGACGATTCCGTTATCGCCGCCGTACGTCGTGAAGGAGATGAAATACAAGCCGAATCGCGACTACTTGGTCTACTACCCGCAAGTGACGGGAATGACCGACGCAGCCGCGCAAGAGAAGGCGAATCGCCGCCTGCGCGAGCTGTCCGAGGTGAAGGACGTCCCGGCGGGACAGCTCGACTACAGTTATACCGGCGACTTCGAAATCCCGTTCTTCCGCGGCTCGCTGCTCGTGTTGGAGCTGAACGCCTATAATTATCCTTGGGGAGCGGCGCACGGCATGCCGTCGCTCGTCTACCCGCATCTGAATGTGGAGAACGGCCGATTCTACGCGCTGAGGGACTTATTCCTCCCCGGCAGCGATTACGTAAAGACGCTTAGCGACATCGTAGGCGATCACATCAAGAACGATCCGCAGTACGACTACGTATTCCCGGACACCTACGAAGGGATCAAGCCCGATCAGCCGTTCTACGTGACGTCGGACGCGCTGCACTTGTACTTTCAGCCGTACGAGATCGGACCGTTCGCCGCAGGTTTCCCGACGTTCCGTATTCCGTTCGAGCAGATCCGCGGGATCATCGATACGAGCGGCGAGTTCTGGAAGTCCTTCCATTAATCAATTTCCCCTGGCAAAGGCCGAACGCCCTCTCCTCCGCAATCGAAGCGGAGGAGAGGGCGTTCAGCTTGCGAATTGCTAATTAAGAGCGCATGGCCGCGCTTGCTTCCTCGTTCGGTCCGTAGACGCCCGGAGGAACGAGTCCGGCTTGCCGCATCAGCACCGTCATTTGGCCGCGGTGGTGAATCTGGTGACGGACGACCAATTGCAGCAGCCCGCCGTAAGTCGTGTCGATAACGCCGAACAGCTTCAACGCTTCCGGCAGCTTCGCGTCGGTCCACTCCTGCTTCAACGCCGCCGTTGCGGCCGCGCTGACCTTCTTATACCCGTCCACGATCTCCGCGGCGCTCGTCGGCGTCGGCGCGCTGAAGCTCGGCCCTTCTACGCCCAGCCCGCCGGCGCTAAGCATCCCGTTGACGCTGCTGACGAGGTGCCAGCCTAAGTCGCCTAGCGTCCGCTTCCCCGGCAGCACCGCTTGCGATAACGACGCGTCCGTTAACGTCTCCAACACCTGCAGCGTCAGTCCTTCTTCATACGCCCAGTCCCCGACAAACTCGCTAATGCTCCGATACATGCTTGTCATCGCTCCCTTTACTTCGTTCTGGATAGGAAAAGCATACCATCGACGAGGCCGATTCCGCAAATGGAGGCTCATTACGAATCAAGAACAAATAAAAAACGCCCCCCGCGGGAGCGCTGCAGTTTCTTCCGGAACGTATGTTCGATCGATGGAACAATCAAACTAGATCGACCTGTTTTCGACTTTCATATTATTAGTATAACCGAGCGGAAAATATAAGTCTATATTTTGTTCGAGCGTTGCTCTATAGTTTGGTTTACCCGGCCGGGGAAAACGAAACGTCCGCTTTACGCGGGAAGAGGAGTCGATCGTGCGTATACGAATGTGGGACAACAACTTAAAGGTTCGACTGGTCGGAGAAGGTTTATTTAACATGCTCTTTTGGATGTATTTCCCGTTCATTACCGTCTACTTCGGTTCGGCGCTGGGACATCGCGCGGCGGGTCTCATGATGACCGTGCCGCCGATCTTCGCCATGCTCGGAAGCCTGATCGGAGGCGCGCTGGCGGACCGCTTCGGAAGGCGTCCCCTGATGCTGGCGGGAGCCCTGCTGCAGACCGCGATGTTCGCCGTCTTCGCGATGTCGCCGTCCCCCTGGATCGACTATCTGGCCTTCGTCGGCATCGGCTTCGGCGGAGCCGTCTACCGTCCGGCGAGCTCCGCGATGGTCGCGGACCTCGTCCCCGCGGAGGAGCGGCGCGAGGCGTTCGCGACGTTCGCGACGGCGAACAACGTCGGCGCCGTGTTAGGCCCCGCGCTCGGCGCCGTCTTCTTCTTCCATTATCGCGAAGCGCTGCTCTGGACTTGCGCAGCGGTATTGCTGCTCTATTTCGTCGCCATCTTCTTCCTCGTCCGCGAGACGATGCCGGCATCGGCGCGGCGCGCGAAGGATGCCACGTCGATTCCTCGCCTCTTCCGGGAACAGCGGCGGGAGTATGGGGTCATTTTCCGAGATCGGGTGTTCTTGGTTTACATGCTGGCGGGCGTCTTCGCCTTGATTCCGATCATGCAATTGGATTTATACTTGCCTGTATACATGATCGAACATGTCCCGACGCAGGCGCTCTTCCCCGGTTTAGGCGAGACGCTTCGCCTGACGGGCACCGAGGTGTACGGTTGGATCGTAGGTTTTAACGGGCTGCTATTCGTCCTGTTTATTTTGCCGGCGACGAGATGGTTCGGGCATTGGCGAGAGCGCGACGTCTTCATCCTCTCCTCGCTCCTTGCGGGCGTCGGTACGTTCCTTGTCGGGCTGCACTCGAATTTGTGGTACTTATTTTTCGTCACGATACTCTTCACGTTCGGGGAGATGGTACGCTCCCCGGTCACGCAGAGCTTCATCAGCCGGTACGCACCGGAGCATGCCAGGGCGCAGTACATGGCGGCCGACAGCCTGCAAAACACGATCGGGAAATTCCTGGCTCCCGTGACGGTGTTTCTCGCGGGCTGGCTGGCGCCGCTCGGCATCTTCAGCCTCATCCTCCTGTTCTCGCTCGTCAGTATCGGGCTCTACGTCAAGCTGTTCCGCATGGATGCGGCGGCGCAGCGAACACAGTAAACTTCGAGACTATGAAAAAGGACAGCTTCGCCCATGCAGCTTACGGGCGGCTGTCCTTCTGCCATGACGCCTTATGAGCCTTATGAAATCCGCTCCAACACTTGCGCCACGCCGTCATTGTCATTGGTATCCGTAAGTTGATCGGCCAATTCCTTCAGCCGGTCCACCGCATTCCGCATAGCCACCTTACGAAGCGGCAGCGCGAACAATTCAAGATCGTTATGGTCGTCTCCGAACGCGATCGCTTCGGCCGCAGGAATGCCGTAACGGCGCAGCAGCGTCGTTACGCCGCTCGCCTTGCTCACGTTCCGGTTCATGATTTGGATCAGCGTTCCTTGGTCGGTCACGACGAGATGCACCCGGTCTCTGAAGCCGCTCCGCAGCCCTTCCGGGCTGTCGAAGTACGTAATGAGCAGCTTCGTCGCGTCTACCGACTTCAGCTGCTCTCGGTCGAGAATGTGCGGTTGATGGAAGCGCGTCTGGAAGATCTCTTCGTCGATCGGCCCCGCAATCGCGTACCATCGATCCTTCGCTTCCACGCTGATGCCGCATCCCGGCAGGAACGCCGCGCAATAATCCAAGATGTCCGCCGACGTCGGCCGTTCGATCGAAAGATGCTCCTCGAATCCGGTCCTCGGGTCTACGACTAACGCGCCGTTATAATAGACGAATGAACTTATTTCCAGCATAGGCCCAGGCAAAAGCATACGGACCGATCGAGGCGGTCTCGCCGTCGCCACGATGACCTTCATGCCCCTTGCCGCGCATCGCAGCACCGCGTCGAGATTCCGCTTCGACACGTTCTTCCTCGAGTCGAGCAGCGTTCCGTCCAAATCTACTACGACTGCAGCGTATTCGATATCGATCCCTCCTAACATCGTAAGAGAATGAATGAATGCTTACCGGGCGGCGAACAATACCTTGTGCATCATAAAAGGAGGAGAAAGCATGGAACATTCCACGAAAACGAAGGAGCGGCTCGCGCGGGCGCAAGCGAAGGACGCCGCCGACGAAGGGCGAAGCGACGCCTTCATGACGAAGGACGCATGGAATCAGGACGGCAATCCGGCGGCGATCGTCGACGACTTCGGTCCCGAGATGGAGCAAGAAGCTCCGCCGACGCACAATGGAAAACCTATGGAATAACGAGAGAACGGAATGGCGCGGGCGTTCCGCGTCATTCCCTATGGTCTGGATCGATGGACTCGACGATGGGAATCCAGCGCTCCAACGCGCCGTCGAACGGGAATCGTCGCCGCTCGACCCTCTCTTGGAGTCGAAGCAGCTCTCGTCTGGCGAAGGCGACCACTTCCTGCGGATACGCGAACCGGATTCGGTTTTGTTCGAACTCGTCTTCGTCCACGACCTTCCAGCTTCCGTCCCGGCACACGTAATCCAGGTCAAGGTCTACGAAAGTAATCCTGTTATTCTCATACTGCGCCGGCAGGTTAATATTGCAATAATATTGATGAATGCGCCCGTCGCGGACATCGCCGCTGACCGTGAATCCGTCGACGAGCGAGAAGAACTCCAAGGTCCGGCTATTCATGGTGAACGTCTTTCCTCTTGTATAGTGCGTGAGTTTACGGCCGGGCTCGCTCAGCACGAGCGCATAGTCGTCCGTGCGTTCGAGCAGTTCGCTTTCCCATTCGTAATGCAGACGATTTCCGTACTTATATGCTTGTACCGCGATTCGCTCCAATTCCTTCCCCCTCCCTTTCCGAAAAAAGTATAGAACGATCTTACCATAGTTTCGTCGCGTTTCACCCGAAAAAAGCAGTCGCGCAACTTCCTGGTTGCTTGTTATTGACATGCAACCATGTAGTTGCTTATAATCAGGGTATGAATGGAGACAAAGACGCGATATTCAAAGCGCTTAGCGACTCGACCCGTCGGCTCATCTTAGACGAACTGTCCGAACGCAACGGACAGACGTTGTACGAACTCACGGTACGACTCATTACGAATCACGGTCTTAGCATGACGCGTCAGGCGATCGCGAAGCATCTGGCTGCATTGGAGGAGGCCGGGCTCATTACCTCGGAGAAGAAGGGGAAATTCCGGGTCATTGTTTTTAACAACGAGCCGCTTAAACATTTGCTGAAAGGATGGATCGAGTAACGGAACGCCCGCGCCGCGAAAATCAAAGGAGGCAAACGACGAAATGAACATTATTGTGACCAGCTTATTCGTTCAAGACCAGGACAAGGCATTGGCGTTTTATACGGAAACGCTGGGTTTTGTAAAGAAGCATGACATTCCCTTGGGGAAATTCAGGTGGATCGCGGTCGTTTCTCCCGAGAATCCGGACGGCACCGAGCTCTTGCTCGAACCGAACGATCATCCAGCGGCGAAATCGTATCAATCGAAAATAGCGTCCGAGGGCATTCCGGCGACCATGTTCGGCGTTGCGGATATTCATGCGGAGCACCAACGCTTATTGGACCTCGGCGTGAAATTTACGATGAAACCGACGAACATGGGCGAATCCATCATTGCCGTCTTCGACGATACGTGCGGCAACCTGATTCAGATCGTACAGCAGTAATGCAAAGGGCAGTTCCCCGGCATGAAGATGGGGAGCTGCCCTTTGCAGTCGTTCAATCCTCCGGGTGGAGCTTCGTCGGACGTTCCTCGATCAGCTTCAACGTAAATTCGTCAGGGTCGAAATGATACGTAAGGGAAGTCCGTAACCCTTCCGCATTATTATAGAACGATCCTGTAAATTCGCCGGAACCGCCATATTCCAGCGGTTCGGATAGGAATTGACCGTACGCCTTCCCGCCTTCCTCGTCAAATAACACATGCCGAATCCTTCCCTCCCCGTCGATGGCGAACGGGTAAAATACATTGCCGTTGGAAGAGGCGTACTGGCTAATGACAAGGATGCTGGGAAGTTCCGTATGGCCGTCGTCGTCCGGGGTTATCGCGTAATTCATGCGGCGGCTCATATTAAACTGCGCCGCGTCGCCAGCGTCGCCGGCGCCGGATGCATTGGCGAAACGAAGGGGGATCGTATCGGACGGTTCGTCGCTTCCGTCCGGAACTGCCGCTAGACGATAGGTTCCCTCCAATAACACGTCTCCTTCGATCCCTCCGGCCCATGGGTGCTCTACAACGGATTTCCGCTCCTGCACGGGGATCATCCGCAGCCGGTACATTCGGCCGTCGGCGCCTCTCAGATCGAACTGGAAGCTTGCTTGAGACTCCTCGCTCCGCCCGGTCGCTTGATCCTTCCGATGGACGACGGCATGATACAAGTCCGGCTTCCAAACGCCGTCCTCCTTCCGCAAGCCAAAAGCCATCGTATCCGTAATCGTTCCGATTCCGACAGTGATCAGCGCGGTTACTTGATTTTCGCTCGCGGTCTCCGGATCCACCGATATGGAATCATAATAACGGTAATGAACGGCCGTTGCGGCATCGAGATGCTGCGCATATTCGAAGTATTCCTTCCGGAACGTATCCGCGTCGGGCAAGCCGCCTCCGCGGTAAGCGATCGCATGGAGGAAATCGGGGTCGCCGACGGAGAGGCCGTACAAATACGCGAGCATCATGTCCTCGGGAGTAAACCCGGAAAGATACGACAATGTTCTCTCTTTCAGAAATTTCTCGAGCGCTTCCCGTTTCGCCGTCGGTAATCGGTCAAGATAAGAAAACCTGCGGTCGGGGTCTTGCGCGGCGAAGTCCGGGTCGTTGCCGTCAACGATTTCCAACGGTTTTATGCTTTTTAATTTAGGGCTCTGCCCCATCCTTTTTTTGTAAGTAATATAATAATTTCCGTCGGTCCGGATCAACTCGCGAATCCCGGGCGGGATTCGAACGGTCGTGCGCAAGCCGCTATCATCCGCAACGACAATCGTCTCCGCATGTACTTCTTCTACGATGACCGCTTGGGCTGTTAAGGTCGTTTTCGAAAAGTAATATAGAACTCCTATCGAAACCAACGCGATCCCCGCAGTCAACCAATACTTCCGTTTCCGCATGTTCACCGTCGCCACCTCACCTCCCATACTACCATAAACTGGAGGCGGCTTCTCGGCGATCTCCGAAGTCTACGCGGAGCGGTTCTTTCGAAGTCGGAACAACGCTTCCGGAGCCAAGAGCAGCAGCGCGATCGTGCCGTACAGTCCCGCCGTGTAGCTGGCGACGTAGTCGACGCCGAACACGCGATGAAGCGCGAAGGTCAGCAGATGGATCGACAAATTCGTAAAGCAGAAGACGTAACTGCGGATCATCCATTTCCGGTGAAGGAGCATTCGTTTCTTATAGATGTGGATTAACGCCATCGCCGTGACGAACAGCCATATCATGTTCAGCGCGTTAAAGCCGATGCTGCTGATTTTCCCTCCGGTAGCGTAAGGCGCCATGTATCCGGAGGTCAACACGACGACAAGCACCGCAATCACATACGCATACCCGTTCAAGCGATGAACTTTGCGATTCGTCGCGTGATTCCGGGAGAATACATTGACGAATCCCGTACCGATCGCGACGCAAGCGAACGCGACGTGCACGCCCATGACCTTAACCCAGACCGATTCGTCCAGCGGACGCCCCAGATCCGTCTTATGACTTCGGAACGTCTCGGCCCCGGGATCGACGAAGAAATTCATTGCGAGCAAGTAGAAAACGTACAAAAACAACACCGCCGCGGCAGGCATGTACAGCGCCGTCCGCCCCGGCGCTCGTTCGTCCTTCATGATTCATGTCCCCTCCTCTTCTCTTCACCTAGCATAACAAGCGGATCTCACGAACGAAATGTACGAACCGTCACGAAACGATCAACGAACCGTCACAAATTCGGGGAGACTCCCTATATTCGAGGAAGTGATGTTACACTGGAGATATTCGCAACGCGCATGTCGCAAGGAAGGCGGATCCGAATGTACGAAAAACCGTTGATCTTAGTCGTGGACGACGACCGAAGCATTGTCGAATTGTTAAGAGATTTCCTAGAAAACGACGATTTCCGCGTCGCCGCGGCCGCCGACGCCGACGAGGCGTGGACCGCGTTCCGACGGCACGCGATTCATTGCATCCTCTTGGACGTGATGATGCCGGGCCAAAGCGGCTTCGACCTCTGCAGACGCATTCGCGCGGAGAGCGACGTCCCGCTTCTGTTCCTGAGCGCGCGCGGCGACGACGTGGACAAGATCCGTGGCCTCACGCTCGGCGGTGACGACTATATCGTCAAGACCGCCTCCCCCGGCGAGATCGTCGCTCGCGTGAAGGCGATTCTAAGACGCGCCGGCGCGTCGCAAGCGCGATTGCCTCGGGCGTTGGATTTCGGCCGGCTGAAGCTGGATCTCTCGACGAGGGAAGTATTCGTCGAAGGCGCGGTCGTCTCGCTGACGCCGAAGGAATACGAGCTGCTGCGATGGTTCGCGGAGCATCCGAGACAAGTCATGACGTACGAACAGCTGCTCTCGAAATTTTGGGAGGGCGTCGGCGATAAGCATACGATTCGCGTCCATCTGAGCCGGCTTCGCGAGAAGCTCGAGCTCGACCCGGAACGGCCGCAATATCTAACGAACGTATGGGGCGTGGGGTATCGGTTCGAGGGAAGCGTACCATGAAGACGCTGCGCATTCGGACGTATTATTATCTGGGTCTCGCGCTGTTCCCGCTTCTTCCTTGGCTCTTCTTCTTAGCGGGCCACCTGTTCGCCTACCATTCGTTGGACGTTCGGACAGACCGGGCGGAGGCGAGTCCGTTCCCCGGAATCGCCGCGTTCGCGGGGCTCATGACCGCCTTCGCGATCGTCGGCTTCCGCATGCGGAAGCTGGTGCTTCAGCCCCTTGAGCGGTTGGGCGGAGCGGCGCGGCGCATCGCGGACGGCGACTTGGACGTAGCGCTGCCTCCCTCCGCCGTCAGGGAGATCGCCGACGTCCGGGACGGCTTCGAGATCATGGCGGACGGGCTGCGGCGCTCGCACCGCAAACAAGCGGAGCTGGAGGAGGAACGGCGGTTCGTGATCGCCGCCCTCGCCCACGACTTGCGCACCCCGTTATTCGCGCTGCGCGGCTATCTGGACGGGCTCGAGCAAGGCATCGCCCGTACGCCGGAGCAGACGGCGAAATATGTAGCGGTGTGCAAGGAGAAGTCGGCGCAGCTCGATTCGTTGGTCGAGGAGCTGTTCGCTTTCGCAAGAATGGAATACGCGGAGTCGATGCCGAGCGACAAGACGATCGACCTGCTCGCGATCGTGAGGCGATCCGTCGAGAGCGTGGTCCCGCTAGCGGAGCGGAAACGCCTTAGTATCGACGTCGATTGCGGAGCCGGCGACGCTTGGGTGCGGGGTGACCCTGCCTTATTGGAGCGCGCGATCAGCAATGTGCTGGAGAATGCGGTGCGCTACACGCCCGATCGCGGCCGGGTACGCGTGCACTGCGGCAGGATGGGCGATCGGGCGGCGTTCACGATCGTCGACAACGGGCCGGGCATTCCGACCGAGGACCTCCCGCGCGTCTTCGAGCCGATGTATCGAGGAGAGCAATCGCGAAACCGCGATACCGGAGGCGCCGGGCTCGGGCTGACGATCTCGCGGCGCATCGTCCGCAGGCTGGGAGGCGAGCTGACGGCCGGCAACCGCCCCGAGGGCGGCGCCGTCCTCGCCGGATGGCTGCCGATCGCGACGAAGCCTTGACCCTTCCGCTTCGCGGATGCCGGATCAAGGCCCCATACTCCCTCGTCGAATCGAATAGGCCGGCGTACAGCTCCAAGCGTGACGATAACTGTTGATTAGGTTGCTTCCGTAAGGGGAGTACGATGTATCTTCCGGGCGGTACACTTCACGGAACTCTATAATCTATTACATGAAATAACCGTCCGGAAGATACATCGTACTCCCCT
>JAPSKX010000204.1 GCA_031181325.1 Paenibacillus sp. | reverse complement strand
CTCGCGGGATGTGTTCCAGCGCCTGCGCGGCCGGCTTTCCGATGTACGGCAGATCGTTCGCCGGGAAGGCGCGTTCCCTTTCCAATCCGGATCCCGTCCCTTCGTCATGTTCTCGATGGACGCCGCACGGCTTGCGTGTGTGAACGGCCTCCCCGTGGTTTATAATGGAAACAGAATGATTTATAAGACATCATACCATGAGGTGGACGATGAGCGAAGCGGTGTTGTCGGTGCGGGGCTTGATCGGCGGATACAGCCGGAAGCGGCCCGTGTTGAAGGAAGTGGACGCGAGCGTGCGCCCGGGCGAGCTGCTCGGCCTGATCGGGCTGAACGGAGCGGGGAAGAGTACGCTGATGAAGCATATTATCGGCTTGCTGCAGCCGATGCAGGGAACCGTGGAGGTGTGCGGGCATACGCTGCAATCGTCGAACGAGGCGTACCGCGCTTCGTTCGCGTTCGTGCCGGAGAGTCCGCTGTTGTACGACGAGTTGTCCGTCTGGGAGCATCTCGAGTGGACCGCCATGGCGTACGGCGTCGAGGAGAAGACGTTCCGAGAACGGGCGGAACGGCTGCTCGACCGGTTCCGGATGGAGAAGGAGCGGACGAAGTTCGCCGGGCATCTGTCGAAGGGCATGCGCCAGAAGGTGATGCTGATGTGCGCGTTCCTCGCGAGACCGCCGCTCTACGTCATCGACGAGCCGTTCCTCGGTCTCGATCCGCTGGCGATCCGGGCGCTGCTCGAACAGATGCGGGAGGAGAAGCAAGCCGGCTGCGGGCTGATCGTGAGCTCCCACATCTTATCGATGTTAGAGAGCTATTGCGACCGTTACGTCGTGCTGCACGACGGCGCGGTCATCGCGAGCGGGACGGCGGACGACGTCGTCGCCGCGGCGGGCACGCCGGCGTCCGGCAAGGTGGAGCAGGCGTTCTTCCGGCTCGTCGGAGGAAGCGACGTATGAATCTTCGCCGGCTCTGGTCCGAGAGGCGCGCTGCGTATATGCGGGAAGTGCTGCCGTATTGGAAGTACGTCATGAGCAGCGGGGGGATGGCGATGGGCTTCGTCGTCATTCTGACGATCCAAGGCTACGCCTCGCTGCTGAACCGGACGCGCGCGGCCGGCGGCGCGGACGAGTGGCTGCCGCTCGGCGCCGCGGCGGTCGTCGCGCTCGCGCTGCTGTGGAATCCCGCGCGCACGTATGCGCGAAGCGCAGACCTTGCGTTGTTGCTCCGGCTCGAGAGCCGGATGGGCGCGTATTTCCGCGGCGCTTGGGCGTGGGGGAGCGGGATGTCGGCCGCGCTGACGCTCGCGGTTCTGTTGCTGTATTGGCCGCTCTACGACGCGTCCCGTTCGGGTAGCGCGGTATCTTACGCTGCGGCCGCGGTCGCGTTGGCAGCGCTGAAGGCGCTGCTGTATGCAGGGGCTTGGCGGGAGCGGCGGTTCCGCTACGGCGGCGCCCGAGCGGCGTTCGCGGTCGCCAAGGCGGCGGCCGCCTTCGCGACCGCTTACGCGCTGCTCCGCGGGCCGCTCGATCCGGCGGATGCGGGGCTCGCGCTCGTCTGGGCCGCATACGCCTTCGCGCTTCGCGCGCCGCGCGCGCACGGCGTCCACTGGGAGCATCTGCTCGAGCTGGAGCGGCGAACAAGATCGCGGCACGAGCGCTGGTTCGGATTTTTCGTCGATCTGCCGTTCCAAGGGGAGACGTATCGGCCCCGCCGCTATTGGAACGGCTTGCTGCGGCTCCTTCGGTACGACGCGGCCAACGCGTTCCGCTATATGTATTGGCGGACGTTCCTGCGATCGTCGATGTCGGCGCTCGCCCTCCGCATGATCGCGCTGGAGGCGGCGCTCGTCTGGGTGTTCCCGCATCCGTGGATTGCGATCGCGTTGTACGTCGTTTTCTATTGGCTCATCGGCTTGCAGCTGCGCGGCATCCAAGCGCCGCCGACCGAGCCGCTGCTCTCCGCGATGTCGCCGCAGCCGCCGTTCCGGCGCGCGCAATCGCAGCGCGCGGTGCGCAGAACGGCGCACGTCGTCGCCGCCGCGCTGCTGGCGGCGGCGCCCGCGATCGCCGTGTCGCCGCCGCTCGCGGCGGGATGCGCGGCGGCGGGGACGGCGGCCGCGTTCTTCTTTGCTAGGACACGCCCCGAACGCGTATAATGGATAGATGACAATAAAACACAGGGGGTAGTTCGATGGCTGACGAAAGAATTGTGAAGCTGGCGAGCATATTAGTAAATCATTCCTTACAGGTCCAGCCCGGGGAGAAAATTCTGATCAGCGGCTCGACGAGCGCGATCCCTCTAATCAAAGAAGTGTACCGCGCCGTCCTGAAGGCCGGGGGTCATCCGCATACGAACGTCGAAGTCCCCGGCTTGCTCGGCATGTTTCTTCGAGAGGGCACGGAAGCGCAGCTGTCGCATGCCGGGTGGACGGAGCTGCTGTTTTTCCATATGGACGGCTACGTGAACATCCTGTCCGAGGAAAACACGAAGGAGCTTACGAACGTAGAATCTTGGCGCACGACCGCCCGCAGCAAGGCGCGCCGACCGGCGCTCGACCACCTCATGGCGGATAAGGCGAAGTGGGTGCTGACGAAGTTCCCGACGCTCGGTTATGCGCAGGACGCGGAGATGTCGCTCGAGGAGCTGGAGGACTTCATCTATTCCGCGGCGCTCGTCGATTACGCCGATATTGAGCGCTCGATGCTCGCCGCCGCGGCGAAATTCGACGCCGCGAGCCAGGTGCGCATCGTCGGGACGAACGGCACCGACGTCACCGTGGACATCGAGGGGCGCAAAGGCATTCTCGCGGCGGGCCGCCACAACGTGCCGGACGGCGAGTTTTATTACACGCCGAATTTCCGGAAGACGGAGGGCACGATCTTCTTCGAATGGCCGACGACGTACAAGGGGCGCGAAATTTCCGGCATCCGGCTGACGTTCCGCGAAGGGAAGGTCGTCGAGGCGTCGGCGGAGAAGGGCCAGGAGTTTCTGGACGAAGCGCTGAATACCGACGAAGGCGCCCGTTACCTCGGCGAGCTCGGCATCGGCGCGAACTTCGGCATCGAGCGTCCTACGAAGGATATTTTGTTCGACGAGAAAATCGGCGGTTCGGTCCACCTCGCGCTCGGTCAGGCGTACGCGCAGGGCGGCCCGGACGGCAACGTCTCCGTCATTCACTGGGATATCGTGAAGGGACTGAAGGACGGCGGCGAGATCTATCTCGACGGCGAGCTCGTGCAGCAAAACGGGAAGTGGACGTTCTAGCGGCGGCGCTCCGCGGGCAGGCCGGGGGGCATCGAGGAAATAAGGGACATCCAGTTTGAACGTCAGGTACGCCGGAAAGCGTCCGAAACCGCTCGATTCGTTCGAAATACGGAAAAAGATGTTCGTTATTCGGGCACGGCAGCGAATAAACTCGAAACTAGCGAAATCCGTAGTTCCTTATTTTCTGCTTATACTGGAAAGTAGCCGTCCGGCGACCGCATTCGCCGGACGGTTTTTCTTATGATCGGCGGGCTATTCCGCCGCGGGGCCTGGCATTCGAAACGGTGCGCGCCGGAGCCTAAAGCCTGCGGATCGACGCCCGGCAGCGCGTGCTCCGCTTCCGTATACGACGGGATTCCGACGTCGACGACGACAGCGCCGCTCGTATGGTCGAGATCAAGGCCTCCGGAGGGGAAAGGGTTTTATGTCGAAGCGACGGACGGGAGTTCCTGCCTTTACATTACCCTTGTCCTTCCGAGACAGGAGCTTGGAACGGAAAACCTCCCTCTAATCCGAGGGGTTTCGGCGAAATTCGGCGAAATCAGCTCGTTTAGAGGGAGGTTTTCCCGTTACACTATGTTATTTCCGGGCGATCGGCGGAATTAGAGGGAGCTCTTCCCGTTCAGGTCGGAGCACACCGAAATCGGTCGAACGGGCCGATCGACAGGCATGGTTACGCTTCGAAGCGGATCGTCGCGGCGCGGATCGGACCGCGCAGCGCGACGTAGACGGCGCGACGGCCGGCCGCGCCGCTCGCCGGCGCCGCGATCGCGCGCCATACCGGACGCGCGCCTTCGGCGCCTTCCACGGCGCCGCTCGCGACGAGCGGGCCGTCCGGCGCGTCAAGGCGCACCTCGAAGGCGCCGCCCTCCGGCGCGTCCGCCGCCGCGACGAGCTCGAAGCGGGCGGCGCCGGCGCCGAGCTCCGCGTCGTCGAAGCGAAGCCAGCCGCCGGCCGCGCCGTCGCGCACGACGACGCAGTCGGCGCCGTTCGGCCCTTCGCCGATCGCCACGCCCGCATAGTCGTCGTAGTTCGCGGCGTTCGTCGCGCGATACAGGTCGCGCGGCGGCACCGTCTCGCCGTCGATCGTGACCGTCGCCGCGAGCCGAATGTCGGCGGACGAAGCGCCGATCATCAGCTCGTACTCGCCGCTCTCGACGCAGTAGCGGTCGCGCGTAACGTCCCAGAAGGCGAGCTCGGCCGCCTTCAGCTCGAACGCGATCTCGGCGGACTCGCCGGCGGCGAGGAAGATGCGCCGAAAGCCGTGCAGCTCCTTCCGCGGCCGCTTCACCCGCGAGCGGACGGCTCGCGCGTACAGCTGCGGCACCTCTTCGCCGTCGACGCCGCTCGCGTTCGTCACTGTGCAGCGGACGCGGACGACGTCGTCCGGACCGATACGACCGGGCTCGACCGCAAGGCCGTCATATCGGAATCGCGCATAAGAGAGGCCGTGCCCGAACGGGTACAGCGGCTCGCCGTCGAAATACCGGTACGTACGATTGCCTTTGATAATGTCGTAATCCATGAAGTCCGGCAGCTGCTCTACAGACTTATACCACGTCATAGACAAGCGTCCCGCCGGATTCGCGTCGCCGAACAGGACGTCCGCGAGCGCGTTGCCGAGCTCTTGGCCGGCATGCGAGGAGTAAAGAATCGCCGGCACGTTCGCATGCACCCAAGGGAACGCGAACGGATAGCTGCCGACGACGACGACGACCGTGTTCGGGTTCGCCCGGTATACTTCACGAATGAGCCGCTCCTGCGACGCCGCGAGCGTAATGTCCGGTCGGTCGATCGTCTCCTTGCCGTTCACGAGCGGATGGTTGCCGACGACGACGATCGCCGCCTCCGCGCCGGCTGCCGCGTCGACGGCGTCGCGAAGCCCGTCGCCCACGACGTCGACCGCGAACGTCTCGGCGTCGTCCGCCGTCCCGTCGATGACGCGAAGCGCGCCTGTGATCGCGTCGACGACGACCGGACGGCCGTTCCACGTCGTCAGCGTCGCTTCGCCGGTCGACGCGAACCGGAGGTGGAACGCTTCCTTCGTGAACCATTCCCAGATGTGCGTCGAAGACGCGGTGACGACTTCATCGTTCGTCGTCAAGTACTTGCCGTTGTCCGTCGATTGAATCGTATGGCTGTCCCAGCCCCAATCCGTCGTCTCGAGCACGGAAGCCTGCGACGCGTCGTCCGCCGTCGCGGCCAGCGTCGCCGCCTCGTCTTCGCCGAGGCGCACGTACTTGCCCGTCGTCGTCGACCGAAGCGCGATCCGGTTCGCGCCGGCGCGGAAGACGACGTCGCCGCCGGACAGCTTCGCCGCGATGCCGTCCGCCGGCGTCACCGCGTACGGCAGCGTGCCGCTGTACCAGTCGCGGTAGACGATGCCGGCGAGCGGTCCGACGACGGCGACGCTCCGGAGCGCGCCGCCGTCGAGCGGCAAGGCGCCTTCGTTCTTCAGCAGCACGATGCTCTTCCGCGTCGCTTCGCGGGAGAGCGCCGCATGCTCCGGCTTTAGAATGACGGACTCGTCGATGCCCGCATACGGATTCCGCTCGGCCGGATCGAACTCCCCGAGCCGGAAGCGGACGCGGAACGCGTTCCGCAGCGCGGCGTCGAGGTCGCTCTCCGCGAGCAGCCCGTCGGCGAGCGCCTCGCGAATCGCTTCCTTGAAGCGCGGATGATCGTCGGTGATGCTGTCGACGCCCGCCTTGATCGTCAGCGCGACGGCTTCCTTGTACGTAGCGCTGTAACCGTGATCGTCCACCGTGCCGGTGACGTCGCCCGCGTCGCTGACGACGAAGCCGGACATGCCCCACTCGTCCTTCACGATCGTGCGCACTTCCGGATTGACGTTGGCCGGCACGCCGTTCACGGCGTTGTACGCGGTCATCATCGACAAGGCGCCGCCTTCCTTGAACGGCAGCTCGAACGCCTTCAGGTAGTACTCGCGCTTGTTCCGCGGGTCGATGGAGATGGAGCACGTGCCGCGGTCGATCTCGTTGTTGTTGGCGTAGAAATGCTTAAGCGACGCGACCGCCTTCACATAAAACGGGTGATCCCCCTGCAAGCCCTGCACGAGCGCGGCGGACAGCTTGCCCGCGAGATACGGATCCTCGCCGTACGCTTCCTCGGTCCGGCCCCAACGCGGGTCGCGCTCCATATCGACGGTCGGCGCCCACAACGTCAATCCGTTGATCGCGCGATCGCGCGCGTAGAAGCCTCGGGCTTCGTCGCCGATCGCCGAGCCGACCTTGCGCAGCAGCGCTTCGTCCCACGTGCAGGACAAGCCGATCGGCTGCGGGTACGTCGTCGCTTCGCCGAGCCAGGCGACGCCGTGCGCCGCCTCGGTGCCGTGCTTGTAGGGGCCGACGCCGAGGCGCGGCACCGCGTCTTGATATTGGCACATCAGATTCACTTTTTCGTCCAGCGTCAATCGGGAGACGAGATCGTTCACTCTGTCGTCGAGCGGCAAATCCGGTTGTCGAAAAGGGGATATCGCCTTCGTTACGGAAGTCATATTCGGAATCCTCTCCTTGGATGCGGTTGCATTTTCCATATGGATCAGCATGTTCTCTTTCGTGCGATTCATTCTACCATGAGTCGCCAATGCGAAAATACCCGTGAAATTGGTTGCGAAATCCGGTGAGATTTGGATATGCTTCATAGTGAACGAGCAGGAGAGTCTAGGGGGCGGCGCGAATGTGGCAGCGGTTGATTACCGCCATTAACGACATGAAGCTTCGCACGAAGCTGATTCTGTCCTTCATCGTCGTCGTATTCGTGCCGGTGCTGATGGTCGGCGTCTTCCTGACGAATCAGCTGCGGGCCGTCTCGCTGAACAACGCGGTGGAACAGACCGAGGCGAACGTCGAACGGGTGCTGAAGCGAACGAGCGACGTGATCAACGTCTCGTCCGATCACGCGTACCGTCTGGCGAACGACACGCGCCTCGAGGAGGTGGCGAATCGGCGGTACGCCACGACGTACGAGGTTGTCGCGGCGTATCGCGAATATTCGGATTTCCGAGATTTGATGGGGCTGTATAAGGAAATATCCAGCGTTCGGTTTTATTTCGATAATCCTACGATGCTCAACAACTGGGAATTCATTCCGCCGACGGCGACCATTCGGAATGCGGCTTGGTACAAGGACGCCGTCGCCGCGAACGGGTTGGCCGTCTGGAGATTCGTCGAAGACGAGCGCTACGGGAAGAAGACGTTAAGTCTTGCGCGCAAAGTCAACTTCCGGGAGTACCGTTCCTACGGCGTGCTCGTCATGAACGTCAATATGGAGATGCTCCACGAAATCTTGACCCAAGAGACGTTCGATACGATGATCGTCGATTCCGACGACGTGATCGTGGCCGCCAACCGCAAGGAGCGCGTCGGGATGTCCCTCGCGGAGATCGACCTCGATCAGGAGACGTTGGCCTCGGATCGAACCGGCCGGTTCGATGCGGTCGTCGACGGGGAATGGTCGGAAATCCGCATCGAGTCGCTCGTGCCGGAAGGGAGCGCGAACGGACTGCGCATCATCTCGGTCTTCGCGATCGACACGATCGTTGCGGACGCCAATCGGAT
>JAPSKX010000203.1 GCA_031181325.1 Paenibacillus sp. | reverse complement strand
GTCCATGGGGTCCCGTCCTTTCGTCTTGAATGGATTCATTGTATCATGGTTGCTAGGAAAATGCTTCGAAAACGAAGCTCGAACGGGGGACGCGCATGGAACGATTGTACACGGTGGACGGCGAAGGGCTGAAGCGCGAGCTGCTCGAGCTCCGGGAGCGCATCGGCGCGAGGCCGATCACGTTCCTGTGCATCGGCACGGACCGGTCGACCGGCGACGCGCTCGGACCGCTCGTCGGCACGGCGCTCGCGAACGCCGGCTACGAGCGCGTCATCGGCACGCTGGCGTCGCCGTGCGACGCGAATACGCTGCCGACGTGGATCGCGGAGCTCGCCGCGGCGCCACCGGGCAGCGAGGCGGTCGTCGCGATCGACGCGGCGCTCGGGCGCCCGGAATCGGTCGGCCGCTTCCAAGTGACGCACGTGCCGATGCTGCCGGGCGCGTCGATGCGGCGCGACCTGCCGCCGGTCGGCGACTACGGCATCGCGGGCATCGTCGGCACGAACGGCATCAAGCCGTACGCGATCCTGCAGAACACGTCGCTGTACCGCGTCATGACGATGGCCGAGGCGATCGTCGCCGCGATCACAGCAGCGTTCCCAAGGTAGGCGGCGGCTCCGGCGGCGCGACCTCCTCGATGCAGGCGGGCGCGTCCCAGCGGACGTTGCCGACGGCGCTTGATACCGGATAGGCGCGCATCGCGTCGTCGGCGTACGGCCGCAGCAGCGGCAGGAGCTTGTCCGGCGCCGTGACGCCGCGGTCGAGCCAGAGCGCCTCGTCCTCGCGCCGCAGGATGGCCGGCATGCGGTCGTGGATGCCGGCCATCGTCCGATTCGGCTCCGTGGTGACGATGACGCACGAATGATGCCGCGTGCCGTCTTCCGCTACGTACGTATCGTACAAGGCGGCGAACGAGAAGAGCGGCCGGTCCGTCAAGACGACGCGGAGCGGCTGCTTCTTGCCGTCCGCCGCCTTCTTCCATTCGTAGAAGCCGTCCGCCGGCACGATGCAGCGCCTCCGCGCCAGCAGCGTCTTGAACGTCGGACGCGACGCGAGCGACTCCGCCCGCGCGTTGATGAGCAATGATTGCGCCTTCCCGTCCGACCCCGTCCACGACGGCTTCAGCCCCCAGCGCAGGAAGCCCGCGCGGCGTTTCCCTTCGGGGGCGATGACCGCAAGCACGTCCTGCCCGGGGCCGACGTTATATCGAGGAGCGATGCGCTCCATCTGTTCCATCATTTCGATAAAAAACCACTCTCTGACGAGACCCCAATCGGCCGTCAACGTAAATCGTCCGCACATAAACCAATGGATCCCTCCTCGGGATCCATTGTCGCATGTTCGGACGATCCGATACAACTCTAGAACTGCACGACGACCATCGCGTGAGACGCGAATTCCGGCACGGTCGTCCGCACGACGTCGCCCTCCTGCGCGAACGCGAGCTTCTCGCCGCTCGGCGCGAGGTAGACGTCCTGCGCCGGCGCCGGCACGGCGAGCTCGACCGCGACGTTCCGCAGCGGCACGAGGTCCTCGATGACCTCGACGCCGTTCCCGCGGCGTACCGGCGCGGCGTACAGCAAGTGGTTCACCCAGCGGTTTTCCTTCGGCTGGCGCTGTACCGTAACGACGCCTTGCGCCGGCAGGCTCGTGCGCAGCGTCTTGTTCGGCAGCAGCCGATTCAGCGCATAGAGCACGCTCTCGCGCAAGACGAGGCTGCCCTTCTGGGCATAGTCCTCGAACACGTTCCACGCGAGGTAGATGCCGTGCTCGCCTTCGGTCATACCCGGGCCGTCGGACGTCAGCGTGCTCGGCGTATGCTGATGCGAGCAGAACGCGAAGACGTCGCGGTTGAAATACGGGTTCTCCCGCGAGCCGAGCTCGGCGCCGCCTTCCGCGAGGGAGACGCGCTGCCCTTGGGCGTACATGACGTACGACGCCGAAGGCAGGCCGGCGACTTCGAAGCCCGGGCGGAAGTAGCTCGGGGTGTACGGATTCGGCTCGAGGTACGTCGCGCCGAGCTTCAGCGCGAAGGCGTCGCCCGCCGGCGTCAGGCCGGAAGCGCCCGTCGCGAGCACCTTGCCGCCGGCGGAGAGGAAGCCTTCCAGCCGCTGCAGCAGCGCGTCGTCGACCGACACGTCGTCCGGCAGGATGACGACTTTGTACTTCGCGAAGTCCGCTTCATGGTCGACGACGTCGAACAGCAGCTTGCCCTCGAGCAGCATGCGCACGGCGCCGGCGTCGGCGATCGCGCTCAGATCGCGCGTGCCCGTGCCGCCGGACGCGTAGGTCCGGTGCGCCTCGAGGGAGAGGAGGGCGATGTCGGCGACATTTTCCACGTCCGTTACCCAAGGCTCCTTCGCTTCGACTTCTTCGTACGCGGCGCCGATAAGCGCGTACGTCGCCTCGTCCATCCGCCCCTCCGGATGCAGCTGGTCGCCGATCGAGATGCGCGCGCCGTTCGCGAGGGAGAGCGCCGTCTCGTACCGCAGCGCGTTCGGATGCTTGTACCCGCCGAACTCGCCCCAGGACGTGTGGAATTTGCCGGTCATGCCGAGGTACGCGATGCCGAGCGTCTGCGCATACCGCGCGGACAGCGGGAAGTGGTCGTAGCCCCAGCCGCCGGTCGGCAGCGACTCGAGCTCCAGATGCGTGTTAAAGAACGCGAGGTCGCGCCGTCCCCTCGTAATATGGCCGCCGTTGTGGAAGACGGGAAGTCCCGGCTTATGCTTATGGACGGCGGCGTTCGTCGCTTCGGCGTAGCGGGCGTATGTCCGTTCCCACAGCTTCCGCATGGCCTCTTCGTCGCGCGGGTCGCCGCCTTCGGCGCGGACCGAGGCGACGCAGGACTGGCAATAGCACTTATGCACGCCGACGATGTCGAGGAAGATGCCGTCCGCGTCATAGCGCTGTACGACTTCCTCGATCTGCGCGACGAGGATGTCCAAGTACGGGGTGTTCATGCAGAACAGGTGATACCCCGGCGTCATAAAGTCCTTCACCCACCGCGTGCTTTCGTCCGGGTTGCGGATCAGCCATTCCGGACGGCGACGGGACAGCTTCTCGTCGAGTCCGGCGGACAGGTAGACGGGCGTCTTCACGTCGATCTCGTGCGCCGCGTCGATCATCGCGCCGAGCAGGTCGAAGTCGAGGCCGGGGTGAATTTCGTTCGCTTCCGACGGGTGGTACGCCCAGCCGTGGTGGCACTTGGAGAAGACGGTGATCGAGTCGACATGCCCTTTGCGCAGCATCGACTGGAATTGTTCCTTGGAAAAGTTTTTCCCGATGCCCGGGATCGCCTCGGACGTATGGAAGTCGAGATGGACCTGGCGAAATCTCATGGCAAATCTTCAGCTCCTATGGGAAAATGACTACTAGTTCTACTATTACTGTAAGCGAACGGGACGGGCGAAAGGAAGGAACGATTTCGACCTTTTCCCGCACGATTTCTACCTACGGAACGGGGCGTGACGCGCGTTGTTGTGCTTAGAGCTTTCGTTCCCGCCGCTGCCGCAGCTCATTACGGTCGGGCATGCGGCGTGGACGCCGGGCATGTCGCACTTCGTCCGGAACTTCGACGTGTACGATATGATTTTCGTTCGGACGGGAACGTTTTACATTTGCGAGGAGGGCGCGGAGTATACGCTGACGCCCGGCGACGTCATCGTGCTGGAGCCGGGCAAGACGCACTGGGGGCATCGGCCGGTCGAGACGGAGACGGACGTATACTGGGTGCACTTCGCCCACGCCCCGCCGCTCGGCCACGTGGAGCGGGACCGCATCCCGTGGAAGCGGTCGGTCGAGCGCGGCACGGACGCCCATCTCGCGCCGGTACCGCAGACCATGTACTTGCCGAAGCGGGCGAGCGTGCCGCTCGAGACGCTGCTCCCGCTGCTCGACGAGCTGGTGCGGCTCCACCGGTCGCCGACGCTGCAGTCGTCGCTTCGGCTGCAGACGAAGCTCGGCGAGTTGCTCGTCCGGCTGCAGCCGGAGCCGGCCGCGCAGGGAAGCGCGCGCACGTCGCGCATCGCGGACACCGTCGTCCGCTACTTGCAGGAGCGCGTGGGAGAGCCGTTCGACGCGGCTCGAATGGAGCGGGAGCTGCACTTCGCCTTCGACTACCTGGCGCGGTGCCTCAAGCGGCACACGGGGCTCAGCCCGCTGCAATATTTGCACCGGCTGCAGGTGGAGCAGGCGAAGGCGCTGCTGCTGCGGACGGACTTGCCCGTGCAGCGGATCGGGGAACGCGTCGGGCAGCCGAACGGCGCGTATTTCGGCAGGCTGTTCCGGCGGCACGTCGGGTCGACGCCGGCGGCGTACCGCGCCGCGCAACTCCCGCTTGACGCGCCGCCGACCGATTCCTAGACTGTATAGATACTATATAGATCTAGAGAGAGTCGGATCGGGAGAGGAAGCGACTATCATGAATAACGCCGTCGAAGGGACGGGAGGAGCGCCGGGAGGGGCGTTCGCGAAGGGGGCCGCGCGAACCGTGTTTCCGGTCGTGCTGGCCGTAAGCGCGATTCATATGCTGAACGATTCGATGCAAGCCGTCGTGCCCGCGATTTTGCCTTCGCTGCAGAAGCCGCTGCATTTATCGTATACCCAGATCGGCTTCGTCATTTTCGCGCTGAACATTACGTCTTCGCTGCTGCAGCCGCTGATCGGCATGTTCTCCGACCGGAGGCCGTCGCCGTTCATGCTGCCGCTCGGCATGGTCATGAGCCTCGCCGGCATGGCCGGCATCGCGCTTGCGCCGAATTACGCCATGCTGCTCGCGGCCGTCATGCTCGTCGGGCTCGGCTCGGCCGTCTTCCATCCGGAAGGCTCCAAGGTCGTCTATCTGGCGGCGGGGGAGCGCCGCGGGCTCGCGCAGTCGATCTATCAGGTCGGGGGCAACGGGGGCAGCTCGCTGCAGCCGCTCATGACGAAGTATTTGTTTCTTCCGTTCGGCCAACTGGCGGCATTTTGGTTCATGGGCGTCGCGGCGCTTGCCGTCTCGATCTCTTGGTTCGTGTCGAGGTGGTATAAGGGGAGCTTGGCTGTGCGCCGGCCGAAGCCGATGCGCACCGTGGACCGCAGCTTAGGGGCCGAGGCGACGCGCGAAGGCGGCGGGGGGAAGATCGCGGGATACGTCTGGCTCGGGATGAGCCTGCTCGTGCTGCTGACGTTCGCGCGTTCGACGTATCATACGGCCATCTTGAATTACTATCAGTATTTCTACGCCGAGCAGTATCGCACGACGATCGAGTGGGCGCAGCTGCCGCTCTTCCTGTTCGGGCTGTTCGGCGTCGCCGGCACGTTCTTCGGCGGTCCGCTCGCCGACCGGATCGGGCCGAAGCGGGTCATCTTCGGCTCGATGGCGGGCGCGGTGCCGTTCGCGGCGGCGCTGCCTTACGTGCCGGAGGCTTGGGTCATTCCCTTATTCGCGGCGATGGGCTTTATTTTGTCGCTCGGCTTCTCGGTCGTCGTGGTGTACGCGCAGCTCCTGATGCCGGACCATATCGGCACGGCTTCGGGCCTGATCGTCGGCTTGGCGTTCGGGATGGGCGCCCTCGGGGCGGTCGCGCTCGGCGCCTGCATCGACGTGTACGGGCTGAAGCCGGTGTTCCTCGCCGCCAGCCTGCTGCCCTTGATCGGGCTCGTGACGTTCAAGCTGCCGGACTTACGCAAGCCATAAGTCCCAGAGCTGCTTGCCGATGAGCAGCGACGTAACCGTCACGAACAGCGGCTTCACGAACGCGGAGCCGCGCTTGATCGCGAAGCGCGAGCCGGCGTAAGCGCCGACGATCATCGCCAGCGCCATCGGGATGCCGTAGGCGAAGTCGACGAGCCCGAAGTAGAGGAACGTCGCGAGGCTCGCGACGTTGCTGGCGAAGTTGAGCAGCCGCGCGTTGCCGGCGGCACGGACGAAGTCGAAGCCGAGCAGCAGGAAGGCGAACAGCAGGAACGAGCCGGTGCCGGGGCCGAAGAAGCCGTCGTAGTAGCCGATGACGAACGCGGCGAGCGCGACGAGGACGCGCTTCGCGTTCGTGAGGCCGCGGTAGACGGCGTCCTTGCCCCAGCTCTTCTTGAAGATCGTGTAGATCGTCACGACGATGAGCAGCACGACGACGAGCGGCTTGAGGAAGGCGGACGGCAGCAGCGCGACCGTATACGAGCCGAGCGCCGAGCCGGCGAACGACAGCGGGAACAGCGCGAAGGCGAGCTTCTTCTCGATATGGCCGGAGCGCAGAAACTGCGCCGCGCTGGTCAAGGACGAAGCCGTGCCGCCGAGCTTGTTCGTGCCGAGCACGACGCCGGGCGGGAGGCCCGCAAGCAGGAGCGCCGGCATCGAGACGAGGCCGCCTCCGCCGACGACGGAGTCGACGAACGCGGCGAGGAAGCCGGCGGCGACGAGAAAGAGTAAAGTTTCCGGAAGCAAGGTTTCCAAACGGGTGCCCCTTTCGGTACAATCATGATGTAATGACTCGTCTTGTCGGACAATACGCACTAGTATACTGGAAGGGGAGTTCCCTGTGAAGAAGCTGGAGCACATCGGAATTATGGTCAAAAGCATGGACGAATCGATCGCGTTTTACACCGGCATCCTCGGCATGAACCTGGACCGCCGCGTCGCGTTGAACGAGGAGGTCGAGCTCGCGTTCCTCACGTTCCCGGGGCAGGAGAGCGTGGAAGTCGAGCTCGTCGGCCGATTCGACGGCAAGCTGTCCGCCGACGGCATCGTGAACCATCTCGCGTTCACGGTCGACGATATCGAAGCGGAGGTCGCGCGTCTGCAAGCGGCGGGCGTGCCGATGATCGACGACGCGCCGCGCACGATTCTGAACGGGGTGAAGATCGCGTTCTTCTACGGGCCGAACGGCGAGAAGCTGGAGCTGTTCCAACGGCCGTAGCTCGTTCGGAAGAGGAGGGCGCCCTCGGGCGCCTATTCCCGTCGAACCCCCGCCATACGCCGCAGCCATCCTGCAACAACGAGAAAAGAGGCCGTCTCCGCCCCTCGGGAGACAACCTCTTCCGCTCATGTCACGCTTTGGCTTATGCGCCCGCGAACCCTTCCTTGAACGCCCGGACGAGCGTCTCCTCGTCGACGCCCCACAGCTTCGCGATGTCCGGCGCGACCGCCTCCGCCCACCATTCCGCTTGTCTTTTCTTGTTCGAGCGATGCTCGAAAATCCACAGCAAATTGCCGACGACCTTCTGGAAATACAGCTTCTCCGCTTCCTCGACCTTCTCCGGCGCCACGTATACGTTAAGCCGCTTGAGCGTGCGATACAGCTCCCGGCCGCAGGCGCGCCGAATGCTCCGCGGAGAAGGCAGCTGCGCGGTATGCTTCTCGTTATGCTTCATCATAGGCCTTCTCACCTCTCCTCTCACCATATGCAAGAGGCGGGGGAGACGTTAGTCTATGACGATGTATCCGATCATCGGACCGTGGTTGACCGCGTCGGGATGCGTAAAGCAGATGATGCGGTAGATGCCTTCCTTGGACGCATGGAAGCTGACGGTCGTCTCTTCGCCTTTCTTAACGACGCCTTGAATGTTCATGCCTTCGATGATGAACGGATGGTGGTCCCCGTTGACGCCGAGGATTTTCAGCTTCACGTTCTCGCCCTTGTTGACGAACACGGTGCCCGGGTCCCAACGGTACGCCTCGATTTCCTTGCCGTCCTTCGTCGTCGTCTTGTATTCGCCGGTCACCATATGGATGACCCGTTCGCCGACCGGCATCGCGTCCGCCGTCACGGGCACGCCGCGCTCCCAAAACAGCGTCGTCGCCGCCACCACACAGATGCCGACGGCGAGCGCGAGCAGCTGCCACCTGCGGATCACCACGATACGAGAGTTCATCCGTCCGACCTTCTTTCCGCATTTATTTCGTACA
>JAPSKX010000202.1 GCA_031181325.1 Paenibacillus sp. | reverse complement strand
GCTTCTGCGACAGCATATCCGCGTACGGCGTCGAAGAACCGTCCGTGCGCTCCATCTGCAGCCGCAGCTCGAGCGTCCGCTTGAACATCGGGTCGTCGAGGTTCGACGTGCCGTCCGCCTTCAGGAAGTCCGTGTTCTCTTCCTTGTTGCCGAGCGCGAGCCGGAGGAATTCCATCCAACCGCCGTTCTGCGGACCGTGGAAATACGTGCCGTACCGCTTCTCCGCGCCTTCGCCCGTCGTCAGCGTCTTTGCATATGAAGCAAAATCGTCCCACGTCCAATCCGTCGGCACCGCAAGTCCGGCAGCGTCGAGATGGTCCTTGTTCAACATGACGTACCACGGGTTGAACTTGCCCGGCAAGGCATAATATTCGCCGTTCATCATCGTATCGACTTTATACTCTTCCGTTACCGCGTAGCCGTCTTCCTCGATGAAGGACCCGATTGGCGCCACCATGCCGAGGCCGACGCGCTGCGCGTAGGACGCCGGGTCGCTGAACATGAGGACGTCCAGCTGCTCGCCCGACGCGGCCGCGAGATCCAGCTTCTGCGTCGCTTCGTTCGTGTCGCCCTTCTCGCTGAGCAGGACGAGTTCGACCTCGATGCCCGGATGCGCTTCTTCGAATGCGGCGATCGTCGCTTCCCAGTTGTATTGCGCTTCCGTGCCGTGCGTGTGGAACTTAATCCGCACTTGCTTCGCTTCGGCGGCCGGCGCTTCCGCCGCGGGCGGCTCCGCGGCCGGCTGCTCCGTCGCCGCGCCTCCGTTCGCCGGCGCTTCCGCGCCGCCGCCCGCGCAGCCGACGAGCAAGCCGAACGTCAAACCGACCGGGATCAAGCCGCCGTACATCTTCTTGTTCATGTGTGCCCCTCCGTGTAACCGTTTTATTTGATGTTCGAGTCGATTGTAGCAAGGCGAACGAACCGATCTATACGCTTAATTTGACTAATCTTACAAATATTTTTACCTTTTCTAACCTTTAACACCACCCAGCGCGATGCCCTCGATGACGCGCTTCTGCCCGACGACGAAGATGAGGAGCAGCGGCAGGATCGCCGAGACGGCCGCCGCCATGATGAGCGAATAAAACTCGCCGTTGATCGACGTGAACTTCTGCATGGCGAGCTGGATCGTAAACAAGCCGTCCGTTCGCAGGAAGATGAGCGGATTCTTGTAGTCGTTCCACGTCCAGATGAAGCGCAGGATCGCATACGTCGCGATCGCCGGCTTGACGAGCGGGAAGGCGATCCGCCAGAAGATGCGCAGATGGCCGGCGCCGTCGATCTTCGCCGATTCGATGAACTCGTTGTGCACGCCCATGAAAAATTGCCGAAGCATGAACGTCCCGAGCACGCTGAAGCTGTTCAGCAGGATGAGCCCCCAATGGCTGTCGAAGAGGCCGATCATCCGGTATAAGACGAACTGCGGCACGAGGATGCCCTCCTGCGGCACCATGAACGTCGCTAGGACGATGAAGAACAGCCATCGGCCGGCGGGGAACTGAATTTTCGAGAAGCCGTACGCCGCCATCGCCGACACCGTGCACGAGATGGCGGTCGTCGCCGCGGTGACGAGAATCGTATTCCAATAATACCTCCAGAACGGATGGTCGCCGAACCAGACTTTCTCATAATTGCTGAAGCCGATCCACTCGGTCGGAATCCATCGAATGGGATAGGCGAATACCTCGCCTTCCAGCTTGAACGAGGCGGACAGCATCCACGCGAACGGCAGGACGAACACGATGCCGAGCGACAGCAACGCGACGGTGACCGCAAGCTTGCGCGGATCGATCGTTGTGCGCATCAGTAGTTCACCCACCTTTTCTGACCGATCCACTGCACGAACGTAATGGCGAGCACGCAGAGGAATAGAATCATCGCTTGCGACGAGGCGTAGCCGATTTTCAAATTCAGGAACGCCGTGTCGTACATGTAGTACACCAACACGTTCGTAGAGCCCGCCGGTCCGCCTTGCGTCAGCACGGCGACGAGATCGAACACCTTGAACGTATAAATAATGCCCGTGATCAAGAGGAAGAACGTCGTGGGCGACAGCATCGGCAGCGTGATGCGCGTAAAGCGCACCCAGCCGTTCGCGCCGTCGATGTCGGCGGCTTCGTACAGGTCCTTCGGGATCGATTGCAAGCCCGCCATATAGACGATCATGTTATAGCCGATCGAAATCCAGACGGAAATCATCATGACCGACAGCAGCGCATAGTTCGGGTCCGCGATCCACTTGGGCGGGTTCTCGATGCCGATCGACGTCAAGAACTGGTTGACCGGCCCCATCGACGGATGGAACAGCACCCGCCATACGGTGGCTACCGCTACGACGCTGGAGATGTATGGCAAGAAGTAGACGACTTTGAAAAAGCCCTTCGCGTATACGAACTTGTTAATTAATATCGCAAGCGCCATCGAGACGGCTAAGTACGCGGGAACCGTTAGCAGAAACACGGCGTTGTTGCGGAACGCCTTCAAGAACTTCCCGTCCCGGAACAGCTTATCGTAATTTTCCAACCCGATCCACTCGATGCCTTCGATCCCGGTAATCATGCTCCACTCCGTGAAGCTCAAGTACATCGCCGCAACGATCGGCAGCAGCACCATCACGCCGACGCCGAGCAGCATCGGACCGACGAAGAACCATCCGTAGAGCGTCTCCGCCCGCTGCATGCGGCTGCCCCGGCGCGGCGCCGGCCTCTCTTTCTGAATTTCTGGAACGGACAACACCGCGAACCACCTCTTCTGTATTCTTTCGACCTGTGCATTCATTGTAAAAGAATTGAAGACGGCGCCCGTAACGGTATTTTGATCAATATGAAATTATTTTGACTTTTCCCGCGGACGCGAAGAAGACCGCCCACGGCGCTTCCGCGCGCGATGCGGTCCTCCGTCTTTCTAGATTCCTAAGTCCCGAAGCGTCTCGCCGGCCGCCCGCTCCCCCGACTGCGCCGCCCCTTCCATATAGGAGCGCCATTCCGTCGCCGTCTCGGTGCCGGCCCAGCGGATCGGCCCGACGGGCCGGAACAGCGCGGGGCCGTACTGCGTCAGCACGCCCGGCGCGAAATGCGCGGCGTATCCGCCCCGCGACCACGGATCGGACATCCAATCCTTCTCGTAGTACGCTTCCGGGCGCAGCGCCTCCGGTCCGAAAGGGACCGCGAGGCTCCGCAGGACGACGGATCGGCGCTCCGCCTCGCTCAGGAGTCCGAGCGCGCGGGCGCTTCGCCCCGTCGCGAGCGCGACGAGCGCGCCATGGCCGCCGGCTGCGGGCGAACCGTCCGTCGTCAGCCGGATCGGCCCTTGGTCCATGAAGGCGGCGCCGCTGAAGCCCGCTTCCCGCCAAAAGGGTCTCTCGTACGCGACGACGGATTTGATCACCGCGCCTTGCCCCGTTCGCTGCGTCAGCAGATCTCTCATGTACGGCAGCCCGGGCTCGTAGCGAAGGCGGCCCGCGAAGGCGGGCGGCATCGCCAGGATGACCCGCTTCCCCGACCACGCCTCGCGATCCGTTCGCACCGTGACCGCGTCCGCCGTCCACTCGACGATTCGCGCCGCCGCGCCCAGCCGGACGGCCGTCCCGAGCGCGGCGGCCATTCGGTCGGCCAGCGTCTGCGCGCCTTCCGTCACCCAGCGCTGTTCCGCATTCAACACCTCGTCGAAGCCGCCGCAGGTCGCCGCCGACCATACCGCGTCAAGCAGCGAGAATTCGCCGAGCTCCCCGCACAGCCCCTCCTCCGCGATCGCTTCGTACAGCGCCTTCCCGCGCTTCGTCCACAACGTTCGGTCGAGCCAAGCTCGAAGCGTCGTCGCGTCCATCGTCCGCGCCGCGCCGGAGCGCCAAGGGGCGAGCACGTCGATTCGCCGTTCCAACGCGCGCAGCCGCTTCCGCAGCCGAAGCACGTCCAGCTGCGAAGCCGGGGGCAGCGGCGGGATGCGGGAAGACGAGAGCCGCCGGCGGCCTTGCAATTCATAGAAGTCGCGGCCTGTCTTGTATGTCGGCGTCGTCGAAAGACCGAACCGCTCCAGCAGCTCCGTCATCCTTCGCTGCTTCGACGAAATCCATTGCGCGCCGTAATCGACGACGACGCCGTCCTCCGCGCGGCTGAACATTCTGCCGCCGACCCGATCGCGCGCCTCCAGCAGCACGAACGGCACTTGATGCTCCTGCAAATGCAAAGCGGCGGTTAAACCGGCCAAGCCGGCCCCGACGATAATCACCTCGGTACGATGTTCGGGCAACGAAGACGTCTCCTCTCCAAGGTCGCATTCCTCTATACAGGATGTACGCTCCGCCGCCGGTTTAGACCGTGCCGCCGCCGAAAATCGCGACAAAAAAACAGCCCATGCGGCGCGCGCATGAGCTTACCTTCTTAACGATTACGCTTCTTCGCTGCGAGCCGCGCCGCGTCCCGGCTGCGGCAGCGCCGCTCCGCCCGCATGCCCGGCCTCGCCGCCGGTTCCGGCCTCGGCCGCCTCCTTGCGCTTCGACCGTCTTCGCTTGACCCACAGCCCGATGACGAGCAGCGGAACGGCAATCAGGAAAATGTACAAGGAAACCTGCTTTACCATGCCCTCCGCCGCCTGCCCGTACATATAAAACAACGTCCCGACGACGTAAAATTTCGCCGCGCGGCCGAGCGCGGCATACACCATAAGCTTCCACAGCGGGAAGTTGAGCCCGCCGGACAAGATCGTGAACACCTTGAACGGAATCGGGGTGAACGAGCCGATGAGAATCGCGGCTTCCCCGTTTTTGCCGAACATCGCGGTCGCGGCGTCGACCCACTTTTTCTTCAGAAACTTATTGAGCAGCACCTTGCCCGACAGCTTTCCGATGCCGTACCCGACCGGCGTGCCGATCAAGCATCCTACGAAGCCGACCGTCGCCAGCAGGAGCGCCGCCTTCGGATCGAGCAAGCTTAGCGATACCTGCATGAAGAATGCCGGGATCGGAAAGAAGATCGCGTCGATCATCGAGTGCACGAACAATCCCCACGCGCCGAACTGCCTTAGAAATTCTACTATCGCATCCATTCGATCGATGTTCCCCATTCCGAGAAATCCAAGAGTCGTGCCGCTTCATTGTAACAGGATTCCGTCGAATGTTGTAGTGCCCCAGGCATGGGAGAAACCTAGACTTGAAGCGGGGCGCGGGCGGAACGCGTCGTCCGAAGCGCGCCCGCGCAACGAATCTTGGAAGCGATACGGCTGCCGCGGCCTGATGAAAAATGTCATTTATATTCCTTGACAGGAATATTCCGATTAGTGTATGTTCATTACAGCAGGAGCGAAAGGCGCCTCGCGCAGCAAGTCCATCCTATCGTCGAGCCCATATTCGAGGAGGAACTTTCCGTATGTCCAAGATGATTTCGAGAGTCGAGAACGAGCGAGTCCTGGTGCTGGAACGCGAATTCAACGCGCCGCGCGAGCTTGTGTACAGTATGTTCAAGGAGCCTGAGCATCTGAGGTTTTGGTGGGGACCGAACGGCTGGGATCTGCCGGTATGCAACATCGACTTCCGTCCGGGCGGCGTCTGGCACTATTGCATGAAGTGCGTCGACCCGAGCCAGGGCGATTTCTACGGCATGGAATCTTGGGGGTTGGGCGTATATCAAGCGATTTCCGAACCGGAATCGATTCTCTACGTCGACTATTTCTCGGACGCCGAAGGCACGAAGAACACGGAGATGCCGGCGACCGACGTCACCTTGTCCTTCATCGACTTAGGAGGCAAGACGAGACTGATCAACCGCGGCGAATACGTGTCCGCCGAAGCGCTCAAGACCGTTATGGACATGGGCATGCTCGAAGGCATTACGGATACGTGGGACCGTCTCGAGAAGCGTCTCGAGGAGCTGCAAAATTCGAGCAAGTAATCTCGTCTAATACTAGCGAAACCATAGAATTTGAGGAAAGCAAGTTTAACGCGTAAAGCCGATTTTGCCGACGCGGGCGTACTACCGGCGTCAGCTTCATGCACTTTCTTCCTTCCTAGGGGTGACGATATGATCTTCAGCATGTATTTCTTCGGCGCGCTCATGATGGTCATCGTGCTGCTGCTGGGCTGGATCGCCGTGAAGATCGCTCGGAAGAAACAGCTACCCGACCTCCGGTATACGCCCTTCGATCATATCGCCGGTCAAAGCAACGTCGAATTCCACGAGATGAAAGAAGTGCTGGAGGAAGACGACGAGAACGGCGAAGGGAAACGGCGAAAGCCTCGCAGGACGACAGAAACATGACGCTTCGCCGCTAACGTTCGGTCCGAGGGGCTTCTCCCTCGGACCTTCTTCGCGTCTTGCTTCCGATGCCGCTCCGCTTCACCGCTGTCGACGTGACCCGGTCGACGAACTTTGGTACACTGTGGGGGCATACGAAACTAACCGACGAGGTGACGAGCATGAGCGAAGCAAGAGAACTGGCGACGTTCGCCGGCGGATGCTTCTGGTGTATGGTGAAGCCGTTCGACGAACAGCCCGGAATCGTCTCCGTCGTATCCGGGTATACAGGCGGACATGTGGAGAACCCGACGTACGAGCAGGTGTGCTCCGACGAGACGGGCCATTACGAAGCGGTGCAAATCACGTTCGATCCCGAGGTGTTCCCGTACGAGGACTTACTGGACTTGTACTGGAGACAGATCGATCCGACCGATCCGGGCGGGCAATTCGCCGACCGCGGATCGTCGTATCGGACGGCGATCTTCGCGCATAACGAACGCCAGCGCGAGCTCGCCGAAGCGTCGAAGCGCGAGTTAGCCGCGAGCGGCCGGTTCTCGAAGCCGATCGTGACGCCGATCCTGCCGGCGGCCCCGTTTTACCCGGCGGAGGATTACCACCAAGGGTATTACAAGACGAACCCGGTCCGGTACAAGGCCTACAGCGTCGGCTCGGGGCGCGAGCGTTTCCTTAAGGAAACGTGGAAGGACGCCGCGCGCGACGCCGAGCTAAAGAAGCGCCTCACGCCGATGCAATACGACGTGACGCAGCGCGACGCCACGGAGCCGCCGTTCCGCAACGAATATTGGGACCACAAGGAAGAGGGCATCTACGTCGATATCGTATCCGGCGAACCGCTGTTCAGCTCGCTCGATAAATTCGATTCGCACTGCGGCTGGCCGTCGTTCACGAAGCCGATCGAGGAGACGCAAGTGAAGAAGCAAATCGACGTCGCCCACAACATGGTTCGCGTCGAGGTGCGCAGCAAGGACGCGGATTCGCATCTCGGCCACTTGTTCGACGACGGACCGGGGCCGACGGGCCTGCGGTACTGCATCAACTCCGCCGCGCTGCGATTTATCCCGAAGGAGAAGCTGGCGGAGGAAGGGTACGGCGCCTATGCGGCGCTGTTCGAGAAATAAATAACCGACGAGGAACCGGGAAGCGCGTTAACGCGCGGCTCGGTTCCTTTCGGTTTCCGGGTAACGCTCGTATTCATCAGCCATGACCTGTAGACCGACCCGCGGAATGAAGCCCCCGGCGAAAATGGGCGAATGCGGAGGGCGATTCGCCTAAGCGCCACATACGATGTGAGGAACACATACGTATTGGAGGTCGTGAACCGAATGTTTTATACAGTGCAACCGGGCGACACGCTGTACGGCATCGCCTCGCGCTACGGCGTATCGGTCGATGCGCTCATTCAGGCGAACAATCTGTCCGGCGGCTATATCTATGTCGGCCAGCAGCTGCGAATTCCGGTAACGGGCGGCGGCGCCGGATACCCCCTGCCCTTCCCCTTCCCGATCCCGGGGCCGGCTCCGGGACCGGGCGGACGCCGACTGGAGGAGCGCGTCGATCGCCTGGAGCGGCAGGTGAACTCGCTCGAGAACGAAGTCGACCGGCTTCGGCAGCGCATTCGTCGACTGGAGCAGCAGCAAGGGCAATAGC
>JAPSKX010000201.1 GCA_031181325.1 Paenibacillus sp. | reverse complement strand
GGCGCTGCTGCTCGCGGAGCAGCTTTCCGGCGCGAAGCCGGCGCTCGCCCGGCCCGCATTGGCCGCAGCCTCGCCTCTCGAGGAGGAAGAGGAGGACGGGCTCGGCGCCCTGCTCGCGGACGACGGCGGCGACGACGGGAACGGGCTCGGCGCCGCGATCGCAGCCGGGGCGGCAAGGCAAGCCGCCCAAGGCAACGGACGCGCCGGAGGCAGAGGCAAGGGCGGCGCATCCCCCGGTCCGGGCGGCGGAAGCGGCGGTTCATCCTAATAACGAAGGGGTTACGACAATATGGGGAAGTTTGTTTGGAACGGCGAGCGTCTTGTCCCTCGCGCGGATGCGTCGGTGGACGTCGAGGATCGGGGGCATACGTTCGGGGACGGCATCTACGAGGTGTTTCGCGTGTACAATGGAAAAGTATTCGAACCGGAGCTGCATTGGGCTCGGTTCGAGCGAAGCGCGAGAGAGCTTCGTCTCGAGCTCCCGTACGCAAGACCCGCGTTCGAGCAAGGCGTCGAGGAGCTCATGCAAGCGGACGGTCTCGACGAGGGCATCGTCTACCTGCAGCTGACCCGCGGAGCCGCGCCTCGCGCGCATCCGTTCCCGGCGGACGCGAAGCCCGCCGTCACCGCGTTCACGAAGCCGCTCGAGCGGCCGTCGGCGGCGCATGAAGCCGGCACGGCCGTCGTTACGCGGCCCGACATTCGCTGGCTCCGCTGCGACATCAAGAGCCTTAACCTGCTGCCGAACGTGCTCGCGAAACAAGAAGCCTCCGAAGCGGGAGCCTCGGAGGCGGTGCTGCATCGCGACGGCATCGTCACGGAAGGCAGCTCTACGAATATAGCGATCGTGAAGGACGGCGTCGTTCGGACGCATCCGGCGAATCACCTGATCCTGCACGGCGTCACGCGCGCCGTGGCGCTGCGGCTCGCGGACGAGCTCGACGTCCCCGTTCGCGAAGAAGCGTTCACCCTCGCGGAGCTGCGCGAGGCCGACGAAGCGTTCCTGCTCAGCACGACCATCGAAGTCATGCCGATCGTCCGCGTCGACGGCGAACCCGTCGGAAGCGGCGTTCCAGGCCCCGTCACTCGAAAGCTGCAAGCCGCGTTCGAGAAGCTGATCTAGAAGTCTTTCACCAAGAACGAATACTCGCCGCAGGCGTATTCTTGAAACTCGTCCGGGCGGTCCGTCCTCACCAATTCGGTGCATTCGGCCGACTTCTTGCGTTCCTGCGACCCGTAGCCGTCTTCCGTATTATCGAAGAAGACGGTGTACGTCCCTTCCTCATACGAAATATCGGTATACACCGGGTCGCCCTCCTCCGTCGTCGCCACGATCCGCACCGCATCGTCGCCGCCGCTCTCCGTCACCGCGAGGAACGCGTCGAACCGCTCCAGATTGCTCGCCTCCTCCGGACCGAGACCGGAATGAACGACGTCTCCTTCGTCGAGCGGCGCCATCGCCGCCTCGTTCGGCGTACACCCCGCCGCGCTCGCGGCGACGATCGCCGCCGCGAGCAGACTCCCCCATAACGCTTTCATCTCATGTCACCTCTAGAAGCATTAACGCACAGGATTTGGAAAAGGTTTCGTCCGCCCCGAAAAGACCCGGATCAAATCATTCCGGAACCAATGCGGATCGAAACTTCGGCCGTCCTAGCCCGAGCCGCATCCGCCCCCGCCGCAGCTTCCTCCGCCTCCGCCGCCGTCGCCTCCGCCGCCGTCCCCGCCCGATCCGCCGTCATCGTTCCCGCTCCTATCGGAATCGCGTCCGCCGGCATCGCCGTGCGCGGCCCCGTCGGATCGCTTCTGCTCCTTCGCGCTTAGCGCGCTCACGACGATCAGACCGGCCGCATAGTCGCTCGCGAGGCGCGGATCGCTCGTCTTCGGCCCGCTCCCGCGCGCTTCCTCGATGCCGGCCTGCACGGACCGCTCCAGCGCCTCGGCCGCGTCCCGGCCCGCCGCGTAGCCGTCGACGAACCAGCGCGCGGCGATCCCGTGCGCGTCCATCGCCCCGAGCGCCTCGACCTCCGCGCCGCCGAAGCGGAGCCGCCCGAAGACGCCGAGCAGCCGCTCGTTCGCCGGGTACAACCGAAACAGCGTGCCGTACAGCAGCTCGAACTCGACGCGGGCGCGCTGCGCCTCGGCGCGGGAGCGCGGCGCGACATGCGGCACGTGCGCGATCGTCCGATCGGCGATCGCGCCGCACAGCGTCTCGTACTCCCGCGTAAACAAGAGCATCTCGTGCCAGATCGCGTCAGCAATCGGGCTGTACATCGGCGTCTCGTCTCTCCGGATCGCCGCCATCAGGAAGAATCGGCGCAGCTCCAGCAGCGCCCACTCGTACTTGTCGTCCGTCCAGCCCGGGTTCGCCGCCATGACCCGACCGCGCACATGCTCGAGGAACGTCGCCGAGAACGCGCGCGCCACGCGGCGCTCCAGCGCCCGCAGCGCCTCCGTATCGAGCCGCAGCCCGCAGCCGTCCGCCAGCTCCGCGCGCGGATACGGCGCGAGCGCCGCGTCTCCCCCGAAGCCGAGCGCCTTCCCGATTCGCCGCCATACACTCATTCGCCGACGCCTCCTTCCGTGATTAGCCTCATTGTAACAGCTACCGGCGTAAATTCCAGACGTCGGCGCCGTATTTTTCCGCGGCGAGCCGAAGCGTCTCGGCCTCCTCCGCGGCCGTCAAGCCGGAAGGCGCGAGCGTCACGCCGAGCGCCCGAGCCCATCCCGCGGCGAACGCGTCCTCCGCCGCCGAAGCCCCCACCGGCGCGAGCCCCCGCGCGCGCCGCAGCTCGTTGATCGCCGCCGCCTTATCGGCGAACGACGCCGCGAGCCGCTCGCGCAGCCGCTCGCTCCGGAACTGCAGCAGCTCGAACAGCGCCTCCACGTCGAGGTCGAGCAGGATCGAGCCGTGCTGCAGCACCGCGCCGTGCTGGCGCACCTGGGCGCTGCCCGCCACCTTGCGGCCGTCGACGACGAGCTCGTACCACGACGGCGAGTCGAAGCAGGCGGCGGAGCCGAGCGACGCGAACTTCGCCTTCTCCTCCTCGCTCGCCAGAGACACCATCGCCGCGTCTAACCCCAATGCGCGGAACCCTTCCACCATGCCCTCGCTCAGCAGCCGATACGACTCCGTCACCGATGTCGGCAGCCCCGGATAATCGTCCGGCACGACGATCGAATACGTCACCTCCGCGTCGTGCAGCACCGCCCGGCCGCCCGTCGGACGGCGTACGAAGCCGAGCCCCCGCCGTCGCACCTCGTCGAGCCGCACCTCGTCCTCGGCCTTCTGGAAATATCCGATCGACAGCGTCGCCGGCGACCATCCGAAAAACCGCAGCGTCGGCGGCGCCTCCCCGGCGCCCACCGCCTTCATCATGGCCTCGTCCGCGGCCATATTATAGTCGGGCGCGCGCGCGCCCGATCGTATGAAGCGCCATTCCCGCGCGTTCGTCATCTTTCATCACCCGCCTCCATCATAGCATGGTTGGGGGCGGGGGACCATTTTCGGTAGAATGCTGAGCGGTTATGAATGTCGGCGGTTTCGTGCATACTAACACGTAATGCTTTCAAAGAGACGGCGGTTTCTACATCGAGGGGGCGAACAACTGTGCGAAAAACCGTGTTGCCGGAGCCGACCCGCGCCCTGAACGACCATCTGACGCTGACGTTCGACCGGTCCTGGCACGAGACGCTCGAGGATCGGCTGGCGAAGAACGGCCCGTGGGACAATTATACGCACTATCAGCTCGCGTACGAGGCGGAGCGAGCGGCGCTCGTTCACAGTTTCGAAGAATTGCAGTGCCTGCGTCACCTGCCGAAGCTGCGGCCGCTGCCGCATCAGCTCGACGCCGCGAAGAAGGTGCTGCACGAGATGCGCGGCCGCGCCATTCTCGCCGACGAGGTCGGCCTCGGCAAGACGATCGAAGCCGGGCTCATTCTGAAAGAATATATGATTCGGGGGCTTGTGAAGAAAGCGCTCATTCTCGTGCCCGCGTCGCTCGTCCTGCAATGGGTGCGCGAGCTGAACGCGAAGTTCGGCATCTCGGCGGCGGCGCAGAAGAAGGCGCATATGTGGGAGTCCTGCGACGTGATCGTCGCCTCCATGGACACCGCGAAGCGCGACCCGCACCGCGACATCGTGCTCGGCCTCGACTACGACATGCTGATCATCGACGAGGCGCATAAGCTGAAGAACAAGAAGACGACGAACTACCAGTTCGCGAATCAGCTGCGCAAGAAATACTGCCTGCTGCTGACGGCGACCCCGGTCCAAAACGACCTCGGCGAGCTGTACAACCTCATCACGCTGCTCAAGCCCGGCCAGCTCGGCGCGCAAGGCAGCTTCGCCGCGAATTTCGTCGCGGACAAGCGCGTGCCGAAGAACGAGAGCGCGCTGCAGGCGGAGCTGCAGAAGGTGATGATCCGCAATCGGCGCAGCGACGGAGGCGTGGAATTCACGAAGCGCCATGTGTCGAACGTGCTGCTCGACTTGTCGCCGGAGGAGATGCAGCTGTACGACGGCGTGACGCGGTTCGTGAAGCAGCGGTACGAGGAGGCGGGCGGCGACATCGGCAGCGTGCTGGCGATGCTGACGCTGCAGCGCGAGGTGTGCTCGTCCCGCGACGCGGTGTTCATCACGCTCGTCAACCTGTTCAAGAAGACGGCCGAGGATTCGCCCGTTCGCGCGCGCATCTGGGAGCTCGTCGAGCTCATTCGGGGCATCAAGGCGAATACGAAGGCCGAGAAGGCGATGGAGCTCATCCAGGGCATCGACGACAAGGTCATCATCTTTACCGAATATCGGGCGTCGCAGGAGTATTTGCTTACTTTCTTGAAGGAAAAGGGCATCCGCGCCGTCCCCTACCGGGGCGGCATGAACCGCGGCAAGAAGGATTGGATGATGGACCTGTTCCGCAATCGGGCGCAGGTGATGGTCGCGACCGAAGCGGGCGGCGAAGGCATCAATCTGCAGTTCTGCCACCATATGATCAACTTCGACCTGCCGTGGAATCCGATGCGGATCGAGCAGCGGATCGGCCGCGTCCACCGGCTCGGGCAGACGAAGGACGTACAGATTTACAACCTGTCGACGCGAGGCACGATCGAGGAGCATATCTTGAACCTGCTGCATGAGAAAATCAACATGTTCGAGCTCGTCATCGGCGAGCTCGATACGATCGTCGAGCGCGGCGACTCGCTCGAGACGAGCCTCGCGAAGATCGTGCTCGAGGCGGCCGACGAGCGCGACCTGAAGGCGCGCATGGATTCGTTCGGCCGCGCCATCGCCGCGGAGCGGCGCGTCGGCGACGGCGGGGCCGGCGGCGCGCGCGGCGGCAGGACGGCCGCGGCCGACGAGCGGCGCGCGCGCATCGGCGCGATCCTCGACGCCGTCGCGGCCGACGCGGGGAGCATCGAGTCGGAGGGGGCTAGGCTATGAATCCGAAGGAAGTGCAGAAGTTCGTCATGCGGTATCTCGAGGCGACGGAATGCCACGTGCAGGAGAAATCGCCAACCCACGTGACGGTGCGGCTGTCGCCCGAGGCGGATCGGGACCTGACGAACCGTCCGTATTATTGGAGCTTCGTCGAGCGGACGGGCGCGCCGCCGGAGACGATGACGCTCACGTTCGTCTTCGATCCGGAGGCGCGCGCGGCGGCTTCCTCCAAGCCGGCGACGGCGGCGCAGCAGGCGGCCGCCTCGGTGGCGCCGCAGCCGGTCTCGGGCGGCACCGACTCGATCCTCGGCCGCTACTTCGGCTTCGCGCCGGCGGCGGCGTCGCCGGGGCGCGTCGCGTACGACGAGGTGACGTACGGGAGCCGGCGGCTCGAGCAGCTGTTCGGCGTCGTTCGCGCCAAGGGCCGGTACGTTCAGATGTACGAGGACGTGAAGGCGCCACGCGGCGCGCCGCCCGCCGTCTGTCACACGTGGCTCGCCGTGAACTACAAGGTCGAACTGTGCTGCGACATGAAGCGCGACGAGCTCCACTCGCTCGGCATCTCCCTCATGACGGGCGAGATCGTGGAGGAATTCGGCGAGACGCTCGCCGGCCTGCCGCTGACGCCGCGCCTGCCGCCGAACACGCTCGTGCAGCGCCCCGTCTGGTCGATCCCGCGCGCCGTCTCCGCCCTCGAGCAGTATCTCGAGCGCGAGTTAAGGAGCTACAACCACGACTGGGCGCTCGACGCCAAGGCGCGCCTCGACGACGAGCTCGCCCGCGTCGACGACTATTACGGCGAGCTGCTTCGCGGACTCGAGGACCCCGAGCAGCGAGCGGCGGCCGAAGCCCAATACGAGGCGCGGCGGCGCGAGATCGATTGGCAATACGCCCCTCGGGTGACGGCGAACGTCGTCAGCGCGGGCGTCTTCCATCTCGGATCCGACACGCCGATTCTGCATTAGACAAAACTTCTTAAATTTCGCGTACAAGAAGGGACAAACTTCTCGTCCCTTATCGACTACACTTAGTTGTATCGACTTGTCCCATCCCTTGGAAAGGCAGGTGACGCTCGCAGTGATACGGTTAGTTGCATGGGCCGCGGCGCTGGCGATCGGCGTCGCCGCCCCGCTCGGGGTCGACGCCCCGAAGGCGGTGCCCGCCGAGAAAACGACGCCGGTGACGGTACTGGCGGCTTCGAACGAATATTCGCTCGAAGCGCAGGTCAACGTCTGGATCGGGGAGCTGGCGAAGGACGAGGCGTTCTCGGCCTGGCGGGACGCGACGTGGCGCAAGGCGCCGCTCGGACCCGGGCAGCACGGCTGGGTCGTATTCGTGAAGGCCGCCGGCAGCGGCGAGACGCTCGGTTATCTCGTCGTCGGCGAGAAGCCGGAAGGCGGATATGCGCTGCTGGAGTATGGCGTCGGCGAGTTTCCGTTATTTTCGGAGGCGGTATTGGATCGGGCGCTCCGTTCCGACGGACTCGAGGGCGTCGTCTTTACCTCGAAGGCGGTCGTGCAGCGGCTGTACTTCGATCCGATGCACGCGTTCTGGCAAGTGTCGGAGGATGGCGTAGTCCGCTATGCGGATGCGGCGAACGGCGCATGGCTGCCGATCGCGGCGGAGGACGTCGCTAGGCTCAAGGTTTCAACTTCGCCCTCGGAGTCACTTTCGGGGAAGCGTTTGCATATAATGAAAGCACCCGGCGATCCTTACCTCAGCTTGGATTGGTTCGAAGCGCGCGACGCATCGATTCGAGGCTGGAACGACTTCGCCGGCTGGTTCGCCGCGAAGGGCGAAGGCGAAGCGGTGTACGCGGGGTCCGCGTTCGCGGGCGCCGTGACGACGCCGGTCGGCGTGGCGGGCTACCATCGGTGGCCGGTCGCGGACGGCCTGGATGCCGCGAATGCGCCGCTCGGCGGATTCGTCGCGCTGGATCAGGAAGGCTTGACGCGCTACGCGCCGCTCGAACGGCTGCTCGCGGTCGGCGCCTTCCGCTGACGACCTACGGTTTTTCTCCTCTTCTTATATACCTATTGCCCTCGGCGGGCTTTCCCTGCCGGGGGCGCTTTTTTTCCCCGGCCGAGCATCATGGACAGCGCCATCGGGATCATGCCGAACCACCGCGTCGTCCACGGCTCGCTCGACCGTCTGCGCCGCTCCCGCTCCCGCTTCCGGTGGTCGCTCGGGGTGTCGATGTACTGTACGACTCGCTGGGTGACATATTTGACGATCTCTTCGCCCTTCGCCATCGTCGGGTCACGCTCCTTTACTCCGCTAGTATGGCCCGACCCGCCGCGAACTAAACGCCGTCGTCGCTTTCGAGCGGCCCGGTCCGTCCCGCCCCGACTGCACCGCAGAAAAGCCGGAGTGGGGCGCCTATACCCACTTTCCGGGTACTCGCGCCCCACATTGTGTGGCATCGCGCCCCACTTCCGCAGCTCCGCCCTTTCCGCCGCGCCGCAG
>JAPSKX010000200.1 GCA_031181325.1 Paenibacillus sp. | reverse complement strand
CATTCCTAGTCGCTATCTTGTATTGCAGATTTCTAGAATTACTTCTTCGCTTTCGGACGCTTCGTGCCGTACTTGGAACGAGCCTGCATCCGGTTGTTAACCCCTGCCGTATCGAGCGCGCCGCGAACGATGTGATAGCGGACACCCGGAAGGTCCTTAACACGACCGCCGCGAACGAGAACGACGCTGTGCTCCTGAAGGTTGTGGCCGATCCCGCCGATGTAGGCAGTAACCTCGACCTTGTTCGTCAAGCGTACGCGGGCATATTTCCGAAGCGCCGAGTTCGGCTTCTTCGGCGTCATCGTGCCGACACGAGTGCAGACGCCGCGCTTTTGCGGAGCGCTGATGTCCGTCTCTTCGCGACGCAGTGCGTTGTACCCCTTTTGGAGGGCCGGCGACTTCGACTTGACGATCTTCGCTTTACGACCTTTACGCACGAGCTGGTTAATAGTTGGCATATGTTGCACCTCCTTCAATACGTTTGTAAAACAAATGTTAAGTCCACAGATCCAGGTGAGTCATATGTGAACAAAGAGAATGTCTTTGCCTCGGAAATCCTCGACAAAAACATGGTTTCACTCATTCACTATAGCGGCCATTGCAGCGCCTACCTCGATCCCGCACGCTTTGCCAAGCTGCTTCATCGAATCGACGTACGACACTTCAACGCTCATCTTCTTCGCTAGCGCAACAATTTTGCCCGTCAGCTTCGGATCTGCGTCCCTTGCAACAAACACCTTGGCGGCCGAACCGATCTCTACCGCTTTCGTCGTTTGCTTGGTGCCGATGCGCAGTTGTCTACCGCGCAGTTCTTCATCATAAGACATTATTGAAATATCCTCCAAAGAACAGCTCGCATGAGACCGTACCTTTTTGGCACACTGTAACATATTATCACCGGGCACCGCCCATGTCAAGACGAAATGCAGCCCGTTCGGGAATAGCCCATAAGGCCGGCAGGCCGACACGTCGACCTGCCGTAATTCCGCCCTCTTACTCTACCGCTACAGGCTCCGCCGTCGCATCGACGTCTTCCTCCGGCGCCGCATTCGGGTCTACGACCTTGATGCCGCGGTAACGAGACATCCCCGTACCTGCCGGAATGAGCTTGCCGATAATAACGTTCTCCTTGAGGCCGAGCAGCTGGTCGACCTTGCCCTTGATCGCCGCATCCGTCAGGACGCGCGTCGTCTCTTGGAACGAAGCCGCGGAGAGGAACGAATCCGTCTCGAGCGACGCCTTCGTGATCCCGAGCAGTACGGGACGCGCGACGGCCGGCTCTCGGTCGTCCATCAGGGCGACGCGGTTCGCTTCTTCGTACTCGTGAATGTCGACGAACGAGCCCGGCAAGAGCGTCGTGTCGCCCGCGTCGACGATGCGGATTTTCCGCAGCATCTGACGAATCATGACTTCGACGTGCTTGTCGTTGATTTCTACGCCCTGGTTCCGGTATACGCGCTGAACTTCCTGAAGGATGTAGTTCTGCACGCCGCGGATGCCCTTGATGCGCAGCATCTCTTTCGGGTCGATCGAGCCGTCCGTCAACTCGTCGCCCGCCTCGATCGATTGACCGACCGTAACGCGAATCCGAGAACCGTACGTGACGGAATACGTCTTCGATTCCGCCTCGCCGGCCACCTCGATTTCGCGGCGGTCCTTCGCTTCGCGAATTTCCTTCACGACGCCGTCGATCTCGGAGATGATCGCTTGCCCCTTCGGGTTCCGAGCTTCGAAGAGCTCCTGAATCCGCGGCAAACCTTGCGTGATATCGTCGCCCGCGACGCCGCCGGTGTGGAACGTACGCATCGTGAGCTGCGTTCCCGGCTCGCCGATCGATTGCGCGGCGATGATGCCGACCGCTTCCCCGATTTCGACGAAGGCGCCTGTCGCGAGATTCCGGCCGTAACACTTCTTACATACCCCATGACGCGTGCGGCACGACAGCACCGAACGAATTTGGAGCTTCTCGACGCCGGCCGAGATAATCGCGTTCGCTTCCTGGTCTCGGATGAGCTGGTTGCGAGTGACGATCACTTCGCCCGTCTCCGGATGACGAACCGTCTCGAACGCATAACGTCCTTCGATCCGATCGTACAGATCCTCGATGACTTCCTTGCCGTCTTGAATCTTGCCGACGACGAAGCCCTTATCCGTGCCGCAATCGTCCTCGCGAACGATGACGTCCTGCGCGACGTCGACGAGACGGCGCGTGAGGTAACCGGAGTCGGCCGTCCGAAGCGCCGTATCGGCGAGACCCTTCCGCGCGCCGTGCGTCGAGATGAAGTACTCGAGGACGGTCAGGCCTTCGCGGAAGTTCGACTTGATCGGGAGCTCGATGATCCGGCCGGACGGGTTGGCCATGAGGCCCCGCATGCCGCCGAGCTGCGTAATCTGCGACTTGTTGCCCCGCGCCTTGGAGTCGACCATCATCGAGATCGAATTGAACTTATCGAGCGACTTCATGAGAATGTCGGTCAGTTCGTCCTTCGCCTTCGACCAGATCGAGATGACGCGGTCGTAGCGCTCCTCGTCCGTGATGAGACCGCGGCGGTACTGATTCGTAACGACGCGCACCTTCTCTTCGGATTCCGACAGAATGCGCGCCTTCTCCGGCGGCACGTTCACGTCCGCGACGGCGATCGTAATGCCCGCGCGCGTCGAGTACGTAAAGCCGAGCTGCTTGATATTGTCGAGAATGACCGACGTCTGCGTCGTATGATATTTGCGGAAGCATTCCGCAATGATCTTGCCGAGATAGTCCTTGCCGACGGCGCCCTTGAAGTTCGCGGTGCGGATGCGTTCGCGAACGTCCGCGCCCTTCTCGAAAATAAAGTAATGCTCCGACACGCCGTTCAGCAGATTCGCATTCGTCGGCTCGTTGATATACGGGAAGTCCGCCGGGAAAATCTCGTTGAAGATAATCTTGCCGACGTTCGTAATGAGCAGCGCCTTCTGCTGTTCTTCCGTGAACGACTCCTTATTCAGCGCCGATACCGGAATGGCGACGCGCGCATGCAGCGATACCGCGCCCCGTTGGTATGCGGAGACGACTTCGTGCATGTTGCGGAAGATCATGCCCGTGCCCTTGGACTCGACGTTGTCGAGCGTCAAATAATACGACCCCAAGACCATATCCTGCGAAGGCGTAACGACCGGCTTGCCATCCTTCGGGTTCAGGATGTTGCCGGACGCCAGCATTAGAATGCGGGCTTCCGCCTGCGCTTCCGCGGATAACGGCACGTGCACGGCCATCTGGTCTCCGTCGAAGTCGGCGTTGTACGCCGTACAGACGAGCGGATGCAGCTTGATCGCGCGGCCTTCCACAAGAATCGGCTCGAACGCCTGGATGCCGAGACGATGCAGCGTCGGCGCGCGGTTCAGCAGCACCGGGTGTTCCTTGATGACTTCCTCGAGAACGTCCCATACTTCCGGAGAGACGCGCTCGACTTTGCGCTTCGCGCTCTTGATATTGTGCGCGAGCCCCTTGTTCACGAGCTCCTTCATGACGAACGGCTTGAACAGCTCGAGCGCCATCTCCTTCGGCAGACCGCACTGGTACATCTTCAGCGACGGACCGACGACGATAACGGAACGGCCGGAGTAGTCTACGCGCTTGCCGAGCAGGTTTTGACGGAAGCGGCCTTGCTTGCCCTTGAGCATGTGGCTGAGCGACTTCAGCGGGCGGTTGCCCGGTCCGGTGACCGGACGGCCGCGGCGGCCGTTGTCGATGAGCGCGTCCACGGCTTCTTGGAGCATGCGCTTCTCGTTCTGTACGATGATGTCCGGCGCGCCGAGATCGAGCAGACGCTTCAGACGGTTGTTCCGGTTAATGACGCGGCGGTACAGATCGTTCAAGTCGGACGTCGCGAAGCGGCCGCCGTCGAGCTGCACCATCGGACGAAGCTCCGGCGGAATGACCGGCAGTACGTCCATGATCATCCAGTCCGGTTCATTGCCAGAGTTCCGGAACGCTTCCAGCACTTCCAACCGCTTGATCGCGCGGTTGCGGCGCTGGCCTTGGGCGGTCTTCAGCTCTTCCTTCAGGGCGTCGACTTCTTTCACGAGATCGATGTCCTGCAGCAGTCGCTTCACCGCTTCGGCGCCCATGCCGGCTTGGAAGGCATAGCCGTACTTCTCCCGATAGCTGCGATATTCCTTCTCGGAGAGCAATTGCTTCTTCTCGAGCGGCGTATCGCCGGGATCCGTAACGACATAAGACGCGAAATAGATGATTTCCTCGAGCGAGCGAGGGGACATGTCGAGCGCGAGACCCATGCGGCTCGGGATGCCTTTGAAGTACCAGATGTGAGATACCGGAGCGGCGAGCTCGATATGGCCCATCCGTTCGCGGCGCACCTTCTGACGCGTGACTTCGACGCCGCAGCGATCGCAGACGACGCCCTTGTAGCGTACGCGCTTATACTTGCCGCAATGGCACTCCCAATCTTTCTGCGGTCCGAAGATCTTCTCGCAGAACAAGCCTTCCTTCTCCGGCTTGAGCGTCCGATAGTTGATCGTCTCGGGCTTCTTGACCTCGCCCCGCGACCACGAACGGATTTTATCCGGGGAGGCGAGCCCGATCTTCATAAATTCAAAGTTGTTGACATCCATCAAGGAGCAACCCTCCCTGCTATATTGATCGATCTATGCGCCGGATAGCCGCTGCCGCGTTCATGCGGCGGCGGCCCGCCGGCGACGGAAACCATCCTGGACGGCTTCGCTCGAAAAGCGATTACTCGACGCCGACCTCGGATCCTTCGAGATTCAGGTTCAGCTTGTCGTTGGACACGTCTTCGTCGTCGTCGAACTCTTTCATTTCGATCTCTTCCTCGTTCTCCGACAAGATCTTCACGTCCATACCCAAGCTCTGGAGCTCCTTGATCAACACCTTGAACGACTCCGGCACGCCCGGCTCCGGCACGTTCTCGCCCTTGACGATCGACTCGTACGTCTTCACGCGGCCGACGACGTCGTCGGACTTGACGGTCAAGATTTCTTGCAGCGTATAGGCGGCGCCGTACGCCTCGAGCGCCCATACTTCCATCTCGCCGAAGCGCTGACCGCCGAATTGCGCCTTCCCGCCCAGCGGCTGCTGCGTAACGAGCGAGTACGGACCCGTGGAACGCGCATGGATTTTATCGTCGACCATGTGCGCCAGCTTGATCATGTACATGACGCCGACCGTCACTTCGCGTTCGAACATGTCGCCCGTGCGGCCGTCGTACAGCTTCGTCTTGCCGTTGCGCTGCATGCCCGCTTCTTCCATCGTATCGAATACGTCGTACTCGCGCGCACCGTCGAAGACCGGGGTCGCGACATGAATGCCGAGCGCCTTCGACGCCATGCCGAGGTGAACCTCGAGCACCTGACCGATGTTCATCCGGGACGGTACGCCCAGCGGGTTCAAGACGACTTCGACCGGCGTGCCGTCCGGCAGGAACGGCATATCCTCTTCCGGCAGAATGCGAGCGATGACCCCTTTGTTCCCGTGACGTCCGGCCATCTTATCGCCTTCGGAAATTTTCCGCTTCTGAGCGATATAGACCCGAACGAGCTGATTCACGCCCGGCGGCAGCTCGTCGCCGTTTTCGCGCGTGAATACCTTCACGTCGACGACGATGCCGTCGGTGCCGTGCGGCACGCGAAGCGACGTATCGCGCACTTCACGCGCCTTCTCGCCGAAGATCGCATGAAGGAGACGCTCTTCCGCCGTCAGCTCCGTCACGCCCTTCGGCGTCACCTTGCCGACGAGGATATCTCCTGCGCCGATCTCCGCGCCGACGCGGATAATGCCGCGCTCGTCGAGGTTCTTCAGCGCGTCTTCGCCGACGTTCGGGATGTCGCGCGTGATCTCTTCCGGTCCGAGCTTCGTATCCCGCGCTTCCGATTCGTATTCTTCGATATGAATCGAGGTATAGACGTCCTCTTTCACGAGCTTCTCGCTTAGAAGAATCGCATCCTCGTAGTTGTAGCCTTCCCACGTCATGAACGCGACGACGACGTTGCGACCGAGCGCCAATTCGCCCATCTCGGTCGACGGGCCGTCCGCCAAGATGTCGCCCGCACGAACGATGTCGCCCTTCTTGACGATCGGACGCTGATTGATGCACGTGCCTTGGTTGGATCGGATGAACTTGTGCAGCTTATGCTTTACGATGTCTCCGTTCACGAGCTTGCCGTCTACCATCTCTTGGCGGCGAACCCAAATCTCGTTCGCGGACGCGCGCTCGACGAAGCCGTTCACCTTCGACACGATGCAAACGCCGGAATCCTTCGCGGACTTGTGCTCCATGCCCGTGCCGACGAGCGGCGCCTTCGGGATGAGCAGCGGCACCGCCTGGCGCTGCATGTTCGAACCCATGAGCGCGCGGTTCGAGTCGTCGTTCTCGAGGAACGGGATGAGCGCCGTCGCCACGGAGACGACCTGCTTCGGCGAGACGTCCATGTAATCGACGCGATCGCGAGGCAAGATCAAGTTCTCGTCCTTGTATCGAACGATCAAGGAATCGTTCTTGAACGTGCCGTCTTCGGCCAATTCGGCGTTCGCTTGCGCGATAACGTAGTTATCCTCTTCGTCCGCCGTCATATACTGAATTTGATCGGTGACGACGCCCGTCTTCGGATCGACCCAGCGATACGGCGTCTCGATGAACCCGTATTCGTTGATGCGCGCGAACGTCGACAACGAGTTGATGAGGCCGATGTTCGGACCTTCCGGCGTCTCGATCGGGCACATCCGGCCGTAGTGCGAGTGGTGAACGTCTCGGACCTCGAAGCCCGCGCGCTCGCGCGTCAGACCGCCCGGTCCGAGCGCGGACAGACGGCGCTTATGCGTCAGCTCCGCCAGCGGGTTCGTCTGGTCCATGAACTGCGACAGCTGGGAGCTGCCGAAGAACTCCTTGATCGAAGCGATGACCGGTCGAATGTTGATGAGCGCTTGCGGCGTAATGACGTTCGCGTCTTGAATCGACATCCGCTCCCGTACGACGCGCTCCATCCGAGACAGGCCGATGCGGAACTGGTTCTGCAGCAGCTCGCCGACGGAACGCAGACGACGGTTGCCCAAGTGGTCGATGTCGTCCGTGCTGCCCACGCCGTAGAGCAAGTTCATGAAGTAGTTGATCGACGCGATAATGTCGGCAGGCGTGATGTTCTTCACGTTCTTGTCGACCTGCGCGTTGCCGATGACCTTCACGACCTTCGCGTCTTCGGCCGGCGAGAAGATCGAAATCGTCTGCAGCGGAATCGTCTCGTCTTCGGTCAGACCCGAAGCGACGCGATATTCCGCGCGCCCGATCCCCTTCTCGATATGCGGAAGCACCTCGTCGAGCAGACGGCGGTCCAGCATCTGGCCCGCTTCGGCGATAATCTCGCCCGTCTCGAAGTCGATGAGCGTCTCGGCGAGACGTTGATTGAACAAGCGGTTCTTGATATGGAGTTTCTTATTGATTTTATAACGACCGACATTGGCCAAGTCGTAGCGCTTCGGATCGAAGAAGCGCGCGATCAGCAAGTTGCGCGCGTTCTCGAGCGTCGGCGGCTCGCCCGGACGAAGTCGTTCGTAAATCTCGATTAACGCCTTCTCGGTAGAGTCGGTGTTGTCTTTCTCGAGCGTGTTGCGAATATATTCGTTATCGCCGAGCAGATCGATGATCTCCGCGTCCGTACCGAAACCGAGCGCGCGCAAAAGCACCGTCACCGGAATTTTCCGCGTGCGGTCGATCCGGACGTACACGATGTCCTTCATGTCCGTCTCGAGCTCGAGCCATGCGCCGCGGTTCGGAATCACGGTCGCCGTATAGCTCTTCTTGCCGTTCTTGTCCAACTTCTTGCTGAAGTAGACGCTGGGGCTTCGCACGAGCTGGCTGACGATAACCCGCTCCGCGCCGTTGATAATGAACGTGCCGGTCTCCGTCATGAGCGGGAAGTCGCCCATGAACACTTCTTGTTCCTTCACTTCGCCCGTTTCCTTATTGATGA
>JAPSKX010000199.1 GCA_031181325.1 Paenibacillus sp. | reverse complement strand
GGCTTTGCGGGCTATCTCAATACGACGAAATTGATCGATCCGATTCTTTCGTCCCAATTCGGCAACTTAGGCTGGCAGAAGTCGTCCGGCGGGGAATTCGAATATATGACGCCGATGTACGACAAAACCTCGACGGTATATAAGGACGTGCTCGCTTATACGCAGATGGCGTTCAAGGAAGGGCTCGTCGACCCGGATTCGGCCGTCGTCGACCGGAGCGCGTCGATCGACCGGTTCAAGCGCGGCATTACGGGCATCCGGTACGAATTCTCCGGGAATGCGCCGGGCGCCGAGAAAGCTGGGAAAGAACTCAATCCGGAGACAGAAATTTCGTATATCTTCATTCAGGATCAGCAAGGCGAGCTGAAAGGCGTCGCCTACGGCACGGCGATCTTCGGCGTATGGGGCGTCACGAACAAGGCGAAGCATCCGGAACGCGCGCTGCAGGTGCTCGACTGGCTGCTTTCGGACGAAGGCTTCGACATGGTGAAGTACGGCGTCGAAGGCGTCGAGTACAACATGGTAGACGGCCGAAGACAGTATATCCCCGAGGTCACGGCGCCTTGGCGCAAAGCGATCGTGCGCAGAGCGAACGACGGCGACTTCTTCATCGATCCGAAGCTGCCGGAAGAAGAACGGCAGATCGTGAAGAAGTGGGTCGATCGTTCGATCGAAACCGTAGCGTTCTCCTTGGATCAAGGCTACGTCCCGCCTGCGGCCAGGGAACCGGACTTTATGGATTTCAAGCTGATCTGGGACGAGACGATTACGAAAATCATGATCGGCGAGCTGCCGGTCGACGAATTCGACAACCTGCTGGCGCAATGGTACGAGAAGGGCGGCCAGAAGTACGTCGAGCAAATGAACGAATACATCAAGAGCTCGCAACAGTAATTTCATCCGAGCATCCGCTTGCCGCCGCTTCCGCAGGGCGGCAAGCGATCTATACGATCCCGAGTATCCGCTAAGGAGGGTAATGATGAAAAAGCTATTCGCGCTGCTGCTTACGGTGTGCTTGATCGCGACGGCTTGTCCTGTCGGCGCTGCGCTGGCGGAGGAGGACCCGGCATTGGAGACGCAACATTTTTACATCCCCCCGTACAACTTCAAATCCTTCGGGAGCTGGACGCTGTCCGGCGAATACGTGACCGGGCGGGCGACCGGGTCGACCCCGGGCGAGGCGAACGGCTCGGGCGGGGAGCCGGCGATCGCGGAGGTCGACATCGCCAAAGCGACGAACTACAGAATTTGGGTTCGCGACCGGGACTTCGCGACGAATCAACCGGGAACGCGGACGTTCCACGCGGCGGTCGACGGCGTCATGGCCGAGGAGCGGTTCGGCGACCATGGGATGGAGGGCTTCCGCTGGTCGGAGGTCGGCGTCTACTACTTGGACGAAGGCGTTCACGAGTTAGCGCTGTGGGATACCTCCGGTTTTTACGCTCGAAGCGAGGGTTTCTTCTTGAGCGAAGATCTGAGCTTGGTTCCGCCCGAAAATAAAGAGGATCTGCTGGACATCGTGAAGCCGGCGAGTCCGTTCGATTCGCTTCCGCCCGCGGACTTCCCGGCTTGGGCGAAGGAAGACGTGACCCCTCTTGAAACCGATTCCATCGAGAACGATTCGGTGAAAGTCGTCTTCCATCGCGGCGAAGGCGAGAAGGGGAGTTTGGTGCAAAACGAAATATTCGTCAAAGACGGCGGTCAATGGGTGTCGGCGAAGGGGAAGACGGAGGAACTGGGCTTCCTGATGATGTCCGCGGTAAACAGCGAATACGCCGGCGAGAACGAACAATTCCTGCTCTCCAAGCAGACGGTGTTGGTGAACGGCAGGGAAGCCAGCACGGTGGTCGAGAACTTCTTCAAGTCCGGCTTCCCGGTATGGTTCATCCCATCGGATTTCGAGAAGGTCGACGATAACAAAATCGAACTCAGCTTCTCGAACGCGGAGGCGGACCTGAAGGTAACGTTCGAGCTTGACGATCTGTCGGACGATCCGAAGGTGACGCTGAACGCCACGTTCCCGGAGGCCGGCGCTTATTCCTTCCTGCTGTTCAGCGGCGACGGCGTGGACGATGCGAATTACGACACGGTGACCGCGCCGCTGCTGTACGTCAAGAAGGCGGTCCCGGCGGGCGCCAGCGTGATCCCGGAAAGCTATCTGTTTACGCCGATGGGGACATTGCACTTCAAGGAAAACCAATCGAAGGTACCGGGGAGGCAGCTGACCTCCGGCGTCGTCATGGACCCGACCAGCGTGCCGCAGGGCTTCGTCTTCCCGGATACGTCCCGGTTCGGGTTGGTGCTGCGCGACCAGCAGAACCGCGTCAAGCCGCAGCTGATCGCGCCGCTGTTCGGGACGGAGAGCAGCCTGTTCGAAGGCGGCGACAGCTACGAGGTGTCTTACCGGATCGTGAATCATCTGAATTCCTGGTACGATACGCTGATGCAAGTTTCCGAGAAGCTGTTCAACCTGCGGGATTTGCGGACGAATTACTTCCATTCGCTGAACGAAGCGATCTACAACGCGACGGATTTGATGATGGACGACGATTACGGCGGCTGGGATCCCGTCAATCGGGCCCACTACAACATGGAAGAGCGTCATCTGACGACGAACGCCAACGCCATGACGGCGCTGCAGCGGTACTTGCTGACGGAGAACGAGGACATTCTCGACGAACGGGCCGTCCCTACGCTCGCATACTTGCTTAGCAGACCGAGCTTTCACTTTAAAGCGACGAACAGCGCGGGAGGAGGCAACTACGTCCCGAACCCGCCGTCGCCGATGGGCGGCCCGGTCGCGAATTATTCGGCCAGCGTATACGGCGGGTTGTACGAGATGACGCAAGGCCGCATGCCGGCCTTGATGGATACGGCGCTTCACACCGCGAAGGAAACCGGCAACTTGGCCGGCATCACCGATCAAGCGGCGCTGCACAAATATATCGGCGATCCGGAATACTTGGCCAAGGTTAAGGCGCTGGCGGATCAATACTTGGCGAATTACCCGAATTCGCCGGCCAACCGGGAGCTTCGATTCGTAAGCGGATTTATTTACGGCGACTACATCCCGATGGTGACGACGTTCTTGGCGGCCTACGAGGCGACGGGAGAGCAGAAATATTTGGACGCCGCGAAGGAAAGCGCGCAGCTGCTCGTCACCGGTTTATGGACGACGGGATACCACAACGGGTACGCCGATTCCGACTATACGGTGGATCCGGTCGCGACGGCCGAAAGACCGCTCGTCGCGGACCGGTTCACGTTCTGGTGGCATGGCGATCGGCAGTGGAGGCTCGGCAATCCCGACGGGCTCGCGCTGCCGCCGCAGGAAGCGGGTCCGCCGCTGCAGGAGGAAACCGCGCCGGGCTGGCTCATCTCCAAGGCGGGCATGGGCACCGAGCATCCGCGTACGCCCGGGCACGGCAACGTCATTACGATGAACAACTGGGCGGGGATGCTGGTGAAGCTGTCGGAATACACGGGCGACCCTTACTTCGAGACGATGGCGCGCAACGCGATGATCGGTCGCTTCGGCAACTATGCAGGCTATTATCAGGACCGAGCGATCTTGCATCAGATGCGGGCGGATTACCCGTACGTCGGTCCGGACTACACCTCCATCTATTGGCATCATATTCCGGTGTTCATCTCGATGCTTGAGGATTTCCTGATCAACAGCGCATGGGCGAAGTCCGAGCGGAACATCGACTTCCCGTCGATTTATCAATCCGGATACGCCTACTTCGCCTCGAATCAGTTCGGCCATGCGCCGGGACGGTTTTACGACGAAGAGGAGATGTGGCTGTGGCTTGACAGAGGCATCATCGATCCGGACACCGTAGAGATCGATTACATCGCGGCCCGGAAAGACGGCGTGTTGGGTCTCGCCTTGATGAACGAAGGCAACGGGCCGATCTCTAGCACGATCGCGTTGGGCGAGAAGGTGCCGGGCGGGGCGGGATATTCCGGCATCGCGACGGTATACGAGGCGGACGGGACCGACTCCCAGATCGCCGTGACGGACGGCCGCTTTACGATCGAGATTCCCGCGAAGGGGATCCGTTCGGTCGTGCTGCAGCTTCCGGCCGTGCAAGCGCCCGCTTTCGCGAACCCGGATTACGTCTACTCCAACAACGTGCGCGGCACCGTGTCGACGCATACGCGCGGCAAGGGACATGTGATCCAGATTACGCCGGAGAACTACCATGCCTACGTGTACATCACCGACAAGGACGATGCGACAAGCAAGCTGACGATGACGTACCGGATCGGCGACGGACCGCAGACGACATTGGAAAACGTTGGATACCCTTACGACTTCTTAGTGAAGGTCGAAGATCCGACGAAGAGCTTCGCTTACGCGCTTACGGCGATAAAGACGAACGGCCAGGTCGAAAACCTCGGCGGCGGCACGTTGACGCCGAACGATTTCGTCGACGGGGGCATCAAGCTGCCGCAGTCGATCGACGACTTCGAACCGTTCGAGACGACGGTTTCCGTCAAAGGAACGAGCCCGTCCGAGGGCGTGCTGCGTTTCGTCGTGCCGGTCGCGGACTTTCCGTTCCCGGTAACGGAGAACCTTCTTGCCGGACTTCGCGTGACGGGCACGCTGGTGCATAAGACGAACGGCACGACGCTGCCGCTGGACAGCGCGATCAAGCGGAACGAGGTGCGAACGAACGGCACGACCGTTCTTGTGGTGTACCCGACCGAGGAGGTTCCGCTGTTCACGTATACGGATTACGACTTGGTGCTTACGATCTACCCGCCCGAAGAGCTTTCGGGATTCGAGCCGATCGACATGCGGGTGAGCTTCGCGGGCATGAATCCGTCGGAAGGCGTCATGCGGTGGGTCGTTCCCGTCACGGCCTTCCCGTTCCCGTTGAGGGAAAATCTCTTGAGCGGCCTCCGGATCACAGGCACGTTGACGCACAAGGCGAACGGCTCGACGTTGTCGCTGGACAGCGTCATTAAGCGGAACGAGGTGCGTCCGGACGGTACGACCGTTCTGGTCGTGCCGCCGTCGAGCGGGGTGCCGCTCCGGGATTACAACAAAGATTACTACATCGACATTACGATCCATCCGTTCGATGAGGCGCCGCCGGAAACGTCCGCCGTCGTCGCGCCGATCGGCGGAGGCGAACCGGTCAATGGCTGGTATACGTCTCCGGTGCAGGTAGAGCTCCATGCGGCGGACGACATCTCGAGCGTGACGGAGTCGGTATACCGAGTGAACGGAGGTCCATGGACGCCGTACCACGGACCGATCGCGATCGCGGAAGACGGCGTTCATACGTTGGAGTATTACAGCGCGGACGCCTCCGGCAACGTCGAAGGGACGAAGGCGGTAAGCTTCCGCATCGACCGGACGGCGCCCGCGGCGATGCTGTCGGCCGACCCCGGGACCATCTGGCCGCCGAACGGCAAGAGGGTCCCTGTGCAGGCGACGGTAGAAGCGTCCGACGCCGGTTCCGGCGTCGCGTCGGTGACCTTGGTATCGATCGAAAGCAACGAACCGGCCGAGGAAGGAACGGCGGACGTCCAGGATGCCGAATTCGGCACCGACGATCGGGAGTTCCAGCTGAGAGCGGCGAGGCTCGGAACCGGCGAGGGAAGAGTGTATACGATCGTTTACTTGATTACGGACGAAGCGGGGAATGCGACGACGGTATCGACGGAAGTGCGCGTTCCGCATCATCGGGAATAAGCTAGGCACCTGAGCATGGGGGCGGACGGATCGCAAGCGGCCGGCCGTCTCCCGTCTCGGGAAACTTATATTAGGAGGGACATGATGAAAAGGTCGATCGTATTGGCGCTCATCTGCAGCTTGTTGATCTCCTTGCTCGTACCGTTCGCTTCCGCGCAAGCGGAGACGACGCCGGCGTTCCCGAATATGCCGGTCATTACGAATGTAGAAGGCAATCATCAACGGTATTTTCTCGTGCCGGAGCATTTCCAGAACGATCTCGGCACGTGGTTGGTCCAAGCGAACGACGGGACGTTGCGCGGCCGAACGCTGGTCGGCCGAACCGATCGCAACGTGAACGCGACGAGGCCGGCCAACGCGACGATCGAGATCGCGTCGACGGACGTGTATTACGTCTGGGCGCGGACGCGGGACTTCAACACGTTCACGGGAACGCGGCAGTTCAAGCTAAGCTTCAACGGATACACGCTGCCGCATACGTTCGGCGCGCACGCCGTCCACGGCTGGCAATGGGAGAGGGGCGGACGCGTAACGCTGAACGCCGGGGAAGCGGTCGTCGCGCTGCAGGATATCTCCGCGTATTACCCGCGGGTCGACGGCATCGTGCTGACGACGGATCCGAGCTTCGTTCCGGATCCTAATTACACGACGTTGAAGGCGCAATTGGAGGCGCAGCAGGAGAAGACGCCGCTGTCGCCGTACGAGAACGTTCCGTATATCTACAATATGCCGGGTTACTTCGCCGGCTATTTCGTCGTGCCGGAGCAGTTCGCGGCAATGCCCGGCACGTGGACGATCGGCGCGGGAGCGGAGTCGCTCCGCGGCGTGCTGCTGCAGGGCAAGGACGACGGACAACCGGCGTCGGCGGTTCCGGCGGAAGCCGAGATTCCGATCGACGCGGCGGGCATCTACACCGTCTGGGCGTATACCGAAGACGACGGAACGGGGAGCGGTACCTTCACGTTGGAAGTCGACGGCTTCGAGCTGCCGGATCCGCTAGGCGATCACGGAACGGTCGGCTGGGCGTGGGAGCGCGGCGGCCGGGTAAATCTGAAGGCGGGCGCCGCGGCGCTGTCGCTGCGCGACGCGTCGGGCGAGAATCCCCGCGTAGCGGCGCTGCTGTTCGCGGCGGATCCCGAGTTCGTGCCGAGCGCGGATTACGCGGAATTGAAAGCGGACCTCGCGGTCACTCGCCCGATCTCCGAAGGACCGCCTCCGTCGGATGTCGTGTTCCTTCGAACCGGCAGCTTCGAGGAGTTCGGTACATGGAATCTGCAAGGGTACGAGTCCGCCTTCGGTACGGTCAATCTGATCGGCATCATGTCGGCGGACGACGCGGTATTCGATCCGTCCACGGCCGAGCCCGCCGTCGCCCGCTTCGAAGCGCCGATCTCGGGCACGTACAAGGTATGGGTCCGCTCCCGCGACTTTTCCGCTCGTCCGGGGACGCGATTTTTCAACGTCGAGGTGAACGGCGAGCGCCTCGCCAAGACGTTCGGCCAGCACGGCATCAACGGCTGGGCATGGGAGGACGGCGGCACGGTCGAGCTGGCGCCGGGCGAGAACGTCCTGAAGCTGCACGATACGTCGGGGTATTACGCTCGGACGGACGGCATTATCTTAACGAACGACTTGAACTTCAACCCGCCGATGTCCTACGCGGAGCTGCTCGAGATCGCCAAGCCGACGTACGTGTTCCAAGATCGTCTCGATTACCCGGCCTGGGCGAAGACGAGCGCCGCGCCGACTGAGGTGCATAGGCTGGAAAACGACGACGTGCGCATCGAGTTTTCCGAAGTAGCGACTTCTCAGGGCAACATCGTGCAGAAGCGCACGTACCTGAAATCGAACGGAAGCTTCGTGCCGGTCGAATCGCGGACGGACGAATTCGGGTACCTGATGCTGTACGGGGAGGAGAGCGAGCCGGCCGGGGTCGCCCAGCAATCGCCGATCTTCTCGACGGTCGCGAACGCGGACGGCCAAGACGTCCGGTTGGTTACCGTGAACCCCTTCGAAGCAGGACTGCCGTACTGGATGATTCCGTCGTCGGTCTCGCTCCAAGGCGAGGACGCCGCGCTGCTGGTTTCGGAAAACGAGGTCGCACGTCTGGAAGCCGAATGGAGCTTGCCGGACGGCGCGACGGAGCCGGTCGTCACGATGCGGCTGCTCCCGAAGCGGGCGGGCGCCTTCAGCGTCGGCATGTTTCACGGAACGGAGCGGGACGTCGAGGAGATCGACTACCTGCTGAATCCGTTCCGCTACCACGGCAAGCGGCTGCCGGAGGAGCCGGTGCTGAATACGGAGCAGACGTCGTCGAACGCGGCGAGCTCC
>JAPSKX010000198.1 GCA_031181325.1 Paenibacillus sp. | reverse complement strand
TAAGAGGCGCGCCGCGAAGCCCCGTCGTTCGACCGATAAATGGTACGACGAAGATAACGACCGCCCGGCAGGCTGTACATACGCCTACCAGCGGTCGTTTTCCTATTTGCGCGACTGCAGCGCCTCTATAATGCTCTCGATGTGGTTTTTCAGCCGCACCTTGCGCCATTCGCGCACGAGCTTGCCCTTCTCGTCGATCAGGAACGTCGAACGCTCGACGCCCATGTATTCGCGGCCGTACAGCTTCTTCAACTGCCACACGCCGTATTTCTTGCACACCTTCAGCGACTCGTCCGATAAGAGCGGGAACGGCAGCGACTGCTTCTCCGCGAATTTCGCGTGAGACTTGGGCGGATCCGGCGAGACGCCGACGACGATCGCGCCGAGCTCCGCGAACTTCGCATGGGAATCGCGGAACTCGCATGCCTGCTGCGTGCACGTCGGGGTCTGATCCTGCGGATAGAAATACAGGATGACCTTCTTCCCCTTCTGCTCGCTTAGCTTGAACGAGCCTCCGTCCCCGGTCGGCAGCGCGAAATCCGGCGCCTTGCCGCCGACGACCGGCAGCTTGATTTCCTTCTGCGCTTTGATTTCGCTCATGAGCCCGCCCCCCGATACCGCTTCACGCCCGTATTCCAGACGAACATGCCGATCGCGAGGAAGACCGCGCCGACGACCGGCGTCAGCCACGCGTACGCATACAGCGACTCCGCCTCCAGGAAGAACGCCGCCGGATAGAAGCCGACGAAGGCGAACGGCAACGCCCACGTTAGAATGAACTGCAAAATTTTGTTATAGATCGTGATCGGGTACCGGCCGTAGCTCTGAATGTTGTACATGAGAGGCAGAATGCCCGTCGGCGAATCCGAGTAGAACGCGATGGCGGTGAGCGCGATATAGAGCCCTCCGTATACCATGACCGCGCCCGCCGTCAGCAGCAGGAACATGAACGGATCGTACCAGTCGAACGTCACGCCGAGCGACGGCCACGCGTACGCCATAATGGCGACGCCGATGACGGCGTTGAGCAGCGCCGGCGGCTCGAGATTTTCCAGCATGAGCTGCGCGAGGTTGTGCACCGGACGCGTCAGCACGCGGTCCATCTCCCCCTTCACGATGTAGCGCTCCGTGAATCCCCACAGATTGAACCCGGCGGAGAAGATGCCCCACGGCACCATGAAGAACCCGTATACGAAGATGATCTGCTCCCGCGTCCAGCCGTCGAGCAGCTGCGTGTGCTCGAAGATGACGACGATGAAGATCAGGTTCATCGCGAGGAACAGCAGGTCCGAGAACACCTCCACCCAGAAGTCGGAACGGTATTGCATGCGGGATTTCATATAAGTCTTTAAGTAGTCTAGGAATATGCTTGCGGTATGCATCGGTCTCGTCTACCCTCCCTGTACGAACAGCCGATTGCGGGCTTTCCGCCACAACCAAATCATCGGGCCGACGAGCAAGGCGAACCAGAGCGCCTGCACGCCGAGCGCCGACAGCGCCGCTTCCCCCGTCGTCCGGCCGGTAAACACGGCGGACGGCAAATACGTGATCGCCTGGAACGGCAGCAGCTTCAGGAGCGACTCCGCCCAGCCCGGGAAGAAGGCGAGCGGGATGATGAGTCCCGAAAACAGGTCGACGGCGACGCGCTTCATGCGCATGAGCCCCTCGCTGTTTTCCAAGAAGAACGCTCCTAAGCCGACTAAAATATTAATCTGCGTATTAATTAAGAAGCTAAAGAACAGCATGACGAGAAACAGTCCCCAGACGGCCGGATCGCGCGGCAGCGACACCGGAAACAGGAGGCTCGCCACGAGCATGCCCGGCACGGAAAAGAGCAGGAGCCGGAACAGCCCTTCCCCAAGGCCCTGCATCATCTTGACGACAATGTATTGGTACGGTCTGATGAACTGGATGGCGACGCTGCCGTCGCGGATTTCGTTCGAAATTTCGCGATCGAGGTTGTTGAAGTAGAACGCCCGCGCCATCCAGGAGACGGCGATGTACGTCGTCATCTGCGCGACGGTAAAGCCGGCGATCGCCTCTTGGCCCGCGTAAATCGCCGACCAGACGAAATAATACGCGCCGATGTTGATCGCGTAGATCGCGATGCCGCTGTAATAGTTGACGCGGTACGCCAGCATCATCAGGAACCGCATCCGGATGAGCTCGAGATACGCCGGATTCATCGCGCGGCCTCCGCCGCGGGTTCGGCCTTCTTCTCCGAGGAGCCCGTCTTGTAAATCTCCCTAACGATCTCGTCGGTATTCGTCTCCTCGATCTTGATGTCGCGAATGTCGACGGCGCCGACGACGCGCGCGAGCGTCTCGGAGACGTTCGCCCCCGGCGGGAGCGCGGCGCGGGCGGAGAAGTCGTTTTCCAACGTCCATGTCACTTGCAAGCCTTCCGTCAACCGTTCCAGCTCGCTGCGCGGCATGCCCGCCCCGAACCGGAAGACGATCTCCTTGCCCCGGCCCCACGTATCTTTGAGCTTCTGCAATCCGCCGTCGTAGATGATCTTGCCGTCGTCGAGCATGATGACGCGCGAGCAGAGCGCTTCGATGTCCTGCAGGTCGTGGGTCGTGAGCAGAATCGTCGTGCCGAACCGCTCGTTGAGCGACTTCAGGAACTCGCGGATCTCGGTCTTCACGACGATGTCGAGACCGATCGTCGGCTCGTCGAGGAACAGGATCGACGGGTTATGCAGCAGCGCCGCGGCGAGCTCGCAGCGCATCCGCTGCCCGAGCGACAGCTTCCGCACGGGGCGATTCAGCAGCTCGCCGAGGTCGAGACGTTGGACGAGCTCGTCGAGTCGGACTTTGTAGTCGCGCTCCGGCACGCGATAAACTTTGCGCAGCAGGTTGAACGACTCGATGACGCCGATGTCCCACCACAGCTGGCTGCGCTGCCCGAAGACGACGCCGATGCCTTGGACGAACTTCTCGCGCTCCTGGAACGGGACGAATCCATTGACTTCGATGCGCCCGGACGTCGGCACGAGGATGCCGGTCAGCATCTTGATCGTCGTCGACTTGCCGGCGCCGTTCTCGCCGATGTATCCGCAAATTTCCCCTTTCGGGATTTGGAAGCTGATGTCGTTCACCGCGGTCACTTCGCGGTATTCCCTGGCGAATAGATCGCGAATCGCGCCCTTCAGGCCCTCTCGGCTCTTCTGCACGCGAAACTCCTTGCGTAATCGTTCTACGTCGATCGCTAACATCGTTAACGTTCCTTCTTTCCTTATGCTTGATGCGGCGAATGATTTGCCGCTATAATACTTAAGGCGCGCAACTTTCGCCGGCGCCCCTTCGTTATATATTTTCGTAGGAATCAATTGGTAGAACGGCTAAAGCGCACTGAACTTGATGATAATGATACCATTACCCCGGACGGAGGAAAAGCGAATGACATGGCTGAAGACCGCCGCCGTAACGCTCGTCGTCTTGACGCTCGGCGTCGTAGGATATTATGGATACTCTTTTTACAGCTTTGCGAACGACGACGACACCCCTTCGAGATTCGATAAATTCGATGATCCGTCCGCCGCTCAGTCGTTGCCGAAGACGACGGTGGACGAGGTGGAATACGAGACGCCGAAGTGGGAAGGCACCGACCGGGTGAACATTCTGCTGCTCGGCGGCGACTCCCGCGGCCTCTCGAAAAACGAAATTCCGCGTTCGGACACGATGATGATCGCTTCGATCGACCCCGTGACGAAGAAGGCGCATCTGTTCTCGCTGCTGCGGGATACGTACGTGCGCATTCCCGGCCACGGCTCGGAGCGGATCAACTCGGCGATCGTGCTCGGCGGGCCGAAGCTCGCGATGCGAACGGCGAGCGAGCTGACCGGTCTCGATATTCAGTATTATGTATATACGGACTTCGAAGGGTTCGTCCACCTGATCGACGAGATCGGCGGCATCGACTTCGAGGTCGAGAAGGATATGAAGTACAAGTCGCGCGCCGACGGCCCGGAGTACGACATTGACTTGAAGGCCGGCATGCAGCATATGGACGGCCGCACGGCGCTGCAATACGTCCGCTTCCGCCACGACGCGCTCAGCGACTACGCGCGAACGGAGCGGCAGCGCAACTTCATGACGGCCGTCGCGCAGAAGCTCCAGACGACTTCGTCGATCATCCGGTTGCCGCGCGTCCTGGCGGCGATCGATCCGTACATCGAGACGAATTTGTCCGTGACGGAGATGATCAAGCTCGGCGCCCTCGGCTTCGAGGCGAGGGTGAACGAGGTGGCCGGCGTGCAGCTGCCGCCGTCGAATTTGCTGCGCGAGGAGTCGGTCGGCGGCGCTTCGGTGCTGACGGTCGATCCCGACGACCTGCAGGAGTTCATCGCGGAGACGTTCGCGAAGGCGGCGGAGCCGCCGGTACGCGAGGCGGACCCGAAGGACGCGGCGGTCGGCGAGCCGGACGCGGGCAGCGACGGCTAATGGGTGAAGGGGGCCGCCCCGGGTTCCGCGCGCGATCGCGGACTCGGGGCGGCCCCTTCGCGCGTTGAAGGCGCGGCGGCCGGCTAAGCGCGTTTTCGCGCTTAAATTCGGCGGGCCGACCCATTTTCGGCCGCCTAAGCGCGTTTTCGCGCTTAGAGCACCTTAGCGTTAAAGGCCGAGGAGCGAGAGCAGTTGGCTTCTCTGGGCGGTCGGCGGGGTACGGACATAATACGGCGGTTCCGCGAACAACAGGGTAAGGCGGTAATAACCGCTTGGAACGCTGCAAATAGGCAAACTACATAGGGATTTATGCATAACACTCACGAAAGGCGTGACGCAACATGAACCGCACCAAATCCGAAGCGTTATATAAAGAAGCGCAGCAGCATATCGTCGGCGGGGTCAATAGCCCGTCCCGCGCCTTCAAGGGGGTCGGCGGCGGCGCGCCCGTATTTATGAAGCGCGGACAAGGCGCCTACTTCTGGGACGTCGACGATAACCGATACATCGATTACCTGGCGGCATACGGGCCGATCATCCTCGGCCACAATCCCCCGGCCGTCACCGAAGCGATCGCGCAAGCCGCGGCGAACGGCTCGCTCTACGGCACGCCCACCGAGCTCGAGATCGAATTCGCCAAGCTGCTCAAGCAAGCGATCCCTTCATTGGACAAGGTACGCTTCACGAATTCCGGGACGGAAGCCGTCATGACGACGATTCGCGTCGCGCGCGCCTATACCGGCCGTACGAAAATCGTCAAGTTCGCCGGCTGCTACCACGGACACTCCGATCTCGTGCTCGTCGCCGCAGGCTCCGGCCCGTCGACGCTCGGCGTGCCGGACAGCGCCGGCGTGCCGCAAGGCGTCGCGTCGGAGGTCGTCACCGTGCCGTTCAACGACCTCGACGGCCTGCGGCAAGCGCTCGAGCGCTGGGGCGCCGAGACGGCGGCCGTGCTCGTGGAGCCGATCGTCGGCAACTTCGGCATCGTCGCGCCGGCGCCCGGCTTCCTCGAAGGCGTTCGACGCATGGCGCACGATGCAGGGGCGCTCGTGATCTATGACGAAGTCATTACCGCGTTCCGGTTCCATTGGGGCGCCGCGTCGACGTTCCTGGAAGGCGCCGGCGCGACGAGCGCGGCCGCGATCGAGCCGGACCTCACGGCGCTCGGCAAGATTATCGGCGGAGGGCTCCCGATCGGCGCGTACGGCGGCCGCGAGGACATTATGGCGCAGGTCGCGCCGCTCGGCCCCGCCTACCAAGCCGGTACGCACGCCGGCAACCCGATGAGCGTATCCGCGGGTCTCGCCTGCATTACCGAGCTCTCCCGCCCCGGCACCTATGAGCGGCTTGACGCCCTCGGCCGCCGATTGGAAGACGGACTGCGAGCGGCGGCGCAAGCGCATCGAGTGCCGCTGACGATCAACCGCGTGCGCGGGGCGCTGTCGACGCACTTCTGCAGTCACGCCGTCACGAATTACGACGAAGCGCAAGACACGGACGGCGAAGCGTTCGGCCGCTTCTTCAAGCTGATGCTGGACGAAGGCGTGCTGCTCGCTCCGTCCAAATACGAAGCGTGGTTCCTCACGACCGCCCACACGGAGGAGGACGTCGCGGCGACGGTCGCCGCGGCGGAGAGAGCCTTTTCCAAATTACAATAAAAACGCGAACGCCCCGGAGCCCATGCGGTCCCGGGGCGAAATTGTCTGAATCTACATGGTGCCATTCGCGGCGGCAAGTGATATAAACAAGGAGAGAAGCGATCCGCCGAGGAGCGAATGCTCCGTAGTCCAAAAAATAAGATTATTCACCGTTATAAATAACTTTATACATTATAAAACGCTTTCAGTCTTTAAATCGTCTTATTCTTTATTGTGACGTGTCACATTTCATGTTATTCTTAATCTACTTTTCAACCTCTAGCATCAGCGTGGCCTTACCTGCCATGTTATGTAAGGTTTTTAGTGCCTGCCGCGCGTTTATACTCGGATTTTTGGCATTTTCCCCCATTGGATCGTCGATTATCTGCCGCGAAGGATGAGCGCTTTCAATTCAGCGTGAGTGCATAATTATGCATGCCGAACCAAACCAATTCCTCAGGAGGTGAGGGTCAGACTACTGACCGCCCGCATGAACCAAGCTATGAAGAACGAAGGATTGTTTGAAGGGTTGCTGCTCGAGGAGCACGACAGCTGCGGCGTCATCTGCATCATCGAGAAGAACGGGCACCCGTCCCGCGACAACATCCAAAAGACGATCGACGCCCTCGTGAAGATGGAGCACCGCTCCGGGTTTATCGACGGCGAAGGCGACGGCTGCGGCATTCTGACGGATATCCCGCGGGCGCTCTGGCAACGCAAGCTCGAGAATGCCGGTCTCGACGGGCAGCTCGCGTTCGACGATCGCTTCTCCGTCGCTCACATCTTCGTGCCGCGGGGGCTCGACATCTCGGCGCCCGACATGCAGAAGGGCATGCGCGAGCTGTTCGCGAAGTACGGCGTCAGAATCGTATTGGAGCAGGAAAACGAAACGAACAGCGCCGTGCTCGGACCGAACGGCCGCAACGACGAGCCGACGTTCTGGCAGGTCGCCGCGATTACGGAGAAGGCAGGCGTCAACGTCGCCGACCACCTGTACGAGTTGCATGTCGAGATCGAAAGCAAATACAACGTGCATGTCGCGTCGCTCAGCAACGTGACGGCCGCTTATAAAGTGATGGGCTCGGCAAGCATTCTGCCGAAGTATTTCAAAGATACGCAAGACCCGCTCTTCGCCGCGCAGGCGACGATCGGCCATAACCGGTACTCCACGAACACGCTGTCGTCGTTCTTCCGCGTGCAGCCGTTCTCGTTGCTCGGCCATAACGGCGAGATCAATACGGTGAAGAAGATGCGCTACGAAGCCGACATGATCGGCGTGCCGCTCGTCGACGGGGGTTCCGACTCGCAGGACATGAACCGGACGATCGAGACGTTCATCCATCGTCACGGCTTCTCGCACTTCGAAGCGATGGAGCTCGTCTTCCCGCCGATTCACAACGAGATGAAGTCGTTCCGACCGGAGCTGCAAGACCTCTACGTCTATTATCGCCAGATTTGGGGACATTACGCGCAAGGTCCGGCGGCGATCGTATCCCGCTATAACAACGAGTGCGTATTCAGCGTCGACGCGCTCGGCCTCCGCCCGCTGTGGATGGTCGAAAGCGAGACGTCGCTGTATTTCTCCTCCGAGCAAGGCGTCATTACGGTCGGCGAGATGGTCGCGGACCCGAAGCCGATCGCCCCGGGCGAGAAGATCGGCGTCGTTCTGACGCGCGGCGAACACGTGCAAGTGATTCCGTACGAAGAGCTGCAATCGATCGTGCTCGAGCGCGCGAAGAAGCGCGTCGAGTTCTCGGGCCTCCGCGATCAATTGTTCTATAAGAACGAATTCCCTGATGCCGCTCCGAACGCGGACGTCATCGTGACCGACGCGTTGTACGCGGCGGCGGGCTGGGATCGCGAAGGCATTCAGATGATCGAGTCGATGTCGGAGACCGGCGCGGAGCCGATCCGCTCGCTCGGCCACGACGGCCCGCTCGCGGCGCTGAACTGGGAACGCCAAAACGT
>JAPSKX010000197.1 GCA_031181325.1 Paenibacillus sp. | reverse complement strand
CCGGGGGAGAGGATTACGAGCTCGTCGGCCCGGCGCCGGCGGCGCGCGCCGCGGAGACGCTCGCGGCGCTGCGGGCGGCCGGCGCGGAGCCGGCGATCGTCGGCGTCGTCGCCGCGGGGGAGCCGGGCGTCGATCTCGCGCGAGCCGACGGGACGGTCGAGCCGCTCGGCCGCCGGGGGTATCGGCATTTCGAGTGAGCGGACATTTTCTATAGATGAAGGGGTTGCCTGGGGTGAAGGAATATCGATTCGAGGCGCGGGACGAGGCGGACACGGAGCGCTTGGCGTCGCGGCTCGCCGCGCGTCTCGAACCGGGGACGGTGCTGGCGCTGGACGGCGATCTGGGAGCGGGGAAAACCCGCTTCTCCCAGGCGCTCGCCCGCGGGCTCGGCGTGACGGAGACGGTCAATTCGCCGACGTTCACGATTATTAAAGAATACGAGGGGCGGGATATGCCCTTCTATCATATGGATGTCTATCGCATTTCACAGGAGGAGGCGGACGAGCTCGGGCTTGAGGAGTATTTTTTCGGCGCGGGCGTCTGCACGGTGGAGTGGGCGAGCTTGATCGATGCGCTTTTGCCGGAGGAACGGCTGGAGCTGTACATCAGCGTGACGGGAGCGGCTTCGCGTTCGTTCGCGGTGCGTCCGCGCGGGGAGCCGTATGCGACGCTGTGCGCCGGCTTGGCGGACGAGGGGGTGCTGACGGATGCGTGAGCCGCGAGGGAACGGGGCGGACGTCGGCGCCGGGCTTCCGGACGGGCCGCTGCTCTCGATCGACACGTCGACGGCGTCAATGACGATGGCGCTGACGGACGGCGACGAGGTGCTGCTGGAGCGGACGACGGACGCGGAGCGCAACCACTCGGTGAAGCTGCTGCCCGAGATCGACGAGCTCGTCCGATCGGCGGGGCTGCGGCCGCGCGACGTGCGGGCGGTGGCGGTCGGCCGCGGGCCGGGGTCGTATACGGGCGTGCGGATCGGCGTCACGATGGCGAAGACGTTCGCCTGGGCGCTCGGACTGCCCGTGTACGGCGTGTCGTCGCTGGAGGCGCTCGCCTACGGAGGCTGGCGCGACGCGCTCGTCGGGACGACGGCGGTGGAGGCGCCCGCCTGGATCGTGCCGGCGCTCGACGCGCGGCGCGGTCAGGCGTATACGGCGCTGTTCGCGGCGCCGGAGGCCGGCGGCTGGGGGCGCTTGAGCGCGGATGCGGTCGTGCCGTTCCAGGGGCAAGTCGAAGCGTGGCTGCGCGCGGCGGATCGCCCGGGGACGGTCGTGTTCGTCGGCGAGGTCGCCGGCGGCTTCGCCGACATGCTGGACGCCGCGGCTTCCGGAGCGCAGGCGGTCGTGCTGCGCCGGCCGTGGGCGATGGCCGCGCGGGACGTCGCGGCGGTCGCGCGGCTCCGCGGCGAGAGCGCGCTCGTGCGCGATCCGCACGACCTCCTTCCGAACTACGCCCAGCTGGCGGAGGCGGAGGCGAAGCTCGTCGCGGCGAACGAGGCCGCGGAGCGGGAGAAGGCGCGGGAGCGCGACTGAGGAGAGGGGCGTGTCGGCATGAGTGGCGAGGGAGCGCCGGGAATCGTGTTCCGAACGATGCGGTATGAGGATATCCCGGAGGTGAGCGCGATCGAGGTCGAATCGTTCGCGACGCCCTGGTCGGAAGCAGCGTTCATCAGCGAGCTGACGCAAAATCAGTTCGCTCAATATATCGTTATGGAATATGAAGATCGCTTGATCGGGTACGGCGGCATGTGGATCATTATCGACGAGGCGCATGTGACGAACATCGCCGTAACGAGCGACTTCCGCGGACGGCGGCTCGGCGAGCGGCTGCTGGCCGAGCTCGGGTCGCGCGCGGCGCGGCTCGGGGCGGAGCGCATGACGCTCGAGGTGCGTCCGAGCAACGTTGCGGCGCGGCGCCTGTACGAGAAATTCGGGTTCGAAGCGGTGGGCCTGCGTCCCGGCTATTACTCGGATAACGGGGAGGACGCGATCATTATGTGGTCGGAGCTGCCTTTCCGCATCGCGGCGGGCTCATCGAAGGAGGTCGAGAATGTTGAAAAGGGAACTGCTGCTCGCGGTCGAGACTAGCTGCGACGAAACGTCCGCGGCCGTCGTGGAGAACGGCGTAACGATTCTCTCGAACGTCGTCTCGAGCCAAATCGAGACGCACAAGAAGTTCGGCGGCGTCGTGCCGGAAATCGCGTCGCGCAAGCATGTAGAGTCGATCACGCGTATTCTCGAGGAGGCGGTTCGCGAGGCGGGCGTCGAGCTGCGGGATCTTTCGGCCGTGGCCGTTACGCAAGGCCCGGGCCTCGTCGGATCGCTGCTCGTCGGCGTCATCGCCGCGAAGTCGCTCGCGTACGCTTTGGAAATTCCGCTCATCGGCGTGCATCATATCGCGGGGCATATTTACGCGAACGCGCTCGTGCATTCGCTCGAGTACCCGTTGATGGCGCTGGTGGCGTCCGGCGGACATACGGAGCTGGTGGAGGTACGCGCGGAGGGCGACTTCCGCATCATCGGACGCACGCGGGACGACGCGGTCGGCGAAGCGTACGACAAGGTCGCGCGGGCGATGGGGCTGCCGTATCCGGGCGGGCCGCACGTGGACAAGCTGGCGCAGCAGGCGGACGAGGAGATCGAGCTGCCGCGCGCGTGGCTGGAGGAGGACTCGTACGACTTCAGCTTCAGCGGGGTGAAGTCGGCGGTACTGGCGCAGGTGAACCAGGCGAAGATGAAAGGCGACGTCGTCAACCGCGCGGGCCTGGCGCTCGGCTTCCAGCGCTCGGCGGTCGACGTGCTCGTGACGAAGGCGATGCGCGCGGTGCGCGAGTTCGGCTCGCGCCAGCTGCTGCTGTGCGGCGGCGTGGCGGCGAACCGGGGCCTGCGCGAAGCGCTCGGCGCGGCATGCGCGGCGGCGAACGTGCCGCTCGTCGTGCCGCCGATGTCGCTGTGCACGGACAACGCGGCGATGATCGCGGCGGCCGGCTACTTGAAGTGGAAGCGCGGGGAGTATACGGGGCTCGACTTCAAGGCGGAGCCGTTGTTTTCGCTGGAGGCGTGGGGCGCGGGGGCGGTGTAGACGCTGTTGCCGTGGCTCTAAGCGCGTTTTCGCGCTTAGAGGAGGCGCCGGGTGGCGAAGCCGGCGGTCTAAGCGCGTTTTCGCGGTTAGTGGATGCGCCGCGTGGCGAAGCCGGCGGTCTAAGCGCGTTTTCGCGGTTAGTGGATGCGCCGCGCGGCGAAGCCGGCGGTCTAAGCGCGTTTTCGCGCTTAGAGGAGGCGCAGCGTGGCGAAGCCGGCGGTCTAAGCGCGTTTTCGCGGTTAGAGACAGTCATTCCAAGCGGGATCAATTGTATGGTACGCCGGCTCGCGCAGCGAAAAGTTGTAGTTTTTTTGGTTCACCAGTTGACGCTAGGCCATTGGTCATGCTAAATTTTAGCTAATCGAATCATTTACGGAGCGAAAGCATCGCCCGGTTACCGCTAGAGACATAGCGGTAGCTGGGCGTTTTTGTTTTTCGGCCGGGGGTGCGGGGGGAGAGCAGAGAGTGAGGAGATGGCTGGTGACGGGGCTCGGCGTTCTGTTGATGGCGACATCGGTGTACGGGTTCGGTCGATACGCGGAGCGAACGGAGCGGAACGCGCGGACGGTGGAGGCGATTATGCCGATTCGGCTGCTCGCGAGCGGGGAGACGGTGGACGGTTCGATGCTGCGGCGCGTGCGCATCGCGGAAGCCGCGCTCGCGCCGGACGCCTTGCGGGACGAAGCCGACATCGTCGGCAAGTCGGTCGTGGCGCCGATCGGGCCGAACGAGACGTTCGCGTCTTGGAAGCTGGCGGATCGGCAGCTGACGGCGGCGGAAGGAGAGCGCTATGTGAGCTTCCCGACCGACGACGTGACGAATATCGGCAACATGCTTCGACGAGGGGACAAGGTCGACGTCTGGGTCGAATTCGCCGCTCCGGTGACGCTAGGCGGCGTGCCGCGAGGCGCGCTGAAGGTGATCGAAGGTCTGAGCGTCGCAAGCGTGCGATCGGCGGAAGGGGCGGAGGTCGAGGACGCCGCCGCGTACGATGCGCCGTTCCAATCGGCCGCGCGTCAGCGGGAGAGGGCTCGCGCGAGCGCGAACGGAAAGCCCGGGATGAACACGTTCATTATGAAGGAACCGATATACGAGGCTTATGCGCTCGCGTCGCTCGTCGGGAAGGTAAAACTTGCGCTGCCGGAGCCGTCCAGCTTCGTGGACGGGGAGGCGCAGGTAACGAGCGAATTCGCGGCGTATCGCGAGCTGTTCAGGGGAGAGGAGGTGGCGTTGCCGTGAGCGTATTGATCGGCATGCGGGAAGGAGAAGCGTTGGCTCGGCTGCTGAGGATGATGCCGCAGCGCCGGGAACGCCGAGTGTCGACGACCGAAGGGAGCGCGTTCTTCGAAGCGGCGCGGGAGCCGTTCGAGACGATCGTGCTGCATATGGATCTTGTCGCGGGACGATATCCGTGGGAATGGATCGGACCGCTCCGAACGCTTCGGCCCGAGTCGCGGATCGTCGTTCTTGCAAGCGAGGAGGCTTACGACTCCCTCTGGCTGGAGGCGGCGGAGCGGCTTGCGTCGGAAGCCGGCTTCGATTGGGTGCCGCTCGGCGCGGGGCCGGAAGAGACGGCTGCGATCGTCCTCGCCGCCGCGGACGGGGCGGGGGCGGAGGAGTTCGATGCGCGCGGAGACGGCGGGATCGTGACGACGGTCTGGTCGGCGTCCTGCAAGGACGGCGCCACGACGGTGGCGGCCAACGCCGCCTTGACGCTGGCGCGGGAAGCGCCGGCGCTGCGCGTGGGGTTGCTTGATTTGAATTTGAAAAATCCCGAGCTTCGTATCGCCTTCCGTACGCAGGACGGCGGTCGAACGAGCGCCGCGCTGCGTCCGAAGCTGCAGACCGGGGCGCTGACGCCGGGGGAATTGCGGGAGTCGACGGTTCCGTACCGGAAGCAGCCGAACTTACGCGTCTTATACGGCACGCATCGCAGGGATACGGCCGCGGACGTCAGCCCGGAGATGATGGAGACGCTGCTGACGGTATGCCGTCGGACGTTCGACGTGACGCTCCTCGACGTCGGCTCGTTCCCGGACAACGCGGCGACCGTGTGCGGCGTTCGAGGCGCGGACGTCCGCTGGCTCGTCGCCGGCAATCGCCCCTCGTCGTATTTGTGGAGCTGGGGCGAATGGTACGCATGCTATTGGAAGCTATGCGGACTTGAGGCGGCCGACGTGGAGCTGGTGTGCAATCGGATCGATCCGGAGGGAGTGCCGGCGAATTCGGCCGCCGCCGCGCTCGGCATGCCGCTCGCCGCCGTCGTGCCGAACGTGCCCGGGGGCGTAAGCGTACGGATGGCCGAAGAGGGAAGGCCGCTCGTCGATGCGCCGCAGGCGGATGCGTTCGCGGCGAGCGTCTATGGCCTCGCGAGCCGGCTGCATGCCGCAACGGGCCGGGAGGCCCTTCCCGAACGCGGGGCGCCGCGGCGCAGAACGGGTCTCGTCTCGCTGTTGTCCGGGTTGTTCTGATGGAGGGGGGAAGTATGGAGGCATCGACGATGCAGCCGAGGCGTCGATTCGATCCCGCCCAATATAGGCGGGAGGCCGCGTCCGCGAGTTCCGATGGCGGGGGCGGCGGCGGGCAGCGGAGGGTGTCGCTGCAAGACGCTTCCCGCGTCGTGTACGAGCATCTCATGGAGCGCTCCAAGCAAGACGATTCGCTGTACCGGGACATTCTGAACGCCGGACTCGGGGAGCCCGGCGCGCAGACGCGAATGAAGGCGATGATCGACACGCTGATTACCGAATTCCGCCTCGAGATCGATCCGAAGACGATGATCGACGACTTGTCCCCGACGGATTGCGTATTCGCGACCGCCTGCGGCGCCGGCTTGATCGAAGACTTGAAGCAGCAGCCGGACGTGGAGGAGGTGCAGGTGATCGGGCGACGCATCTATGTCATTCGAGGAGGGAGGCAGACGCTGCATCATCGGTCGTTCGCGAGCCTGGAGGAAGTGAGGCTCGTGCAGGATCGACTCGCGCTGTGCGGGAAGAAGCCGATCAGCGAACGCCAGCCTTTCGTTCAGTCGTACCTATGGAACCGATCTCGATTGGTCATGACGAGAGAGCCGTATACGGACGTGCCCAGCATTCATATCCGCAACTTCATTGTCCGAGACGTCACATTGGAGCGGCTCGCGGAGCTCGGCACGATCGACGCGCGAACGTCGGAGCTGCTAGCGCTGCTCGTGCGGTATCATGCGAGCTTTCTGATCGGCGGCGGCACGAATACGGGGAAGACGACTTTTCTTTTCGCCCTCGTCACGGAAATCCCGGAGGAGGAGCGGATTCGAACGCTCGAGAAGGAGTTCGAGATCGCGCTTCGCGAGCGGCTCGGCGAGCGTCGGAACATTCTTGCGGCTCGGGAGACGATCGAGGCGGATCTCCCGATGGAAGACGCATTCAAGCCGCTGCTCGTCATGAGCCCCGAGTGGATCGTCGTCGGCGAAGCCAAAGGGGCGGAGGTGTCGCAGATGGTGCAGGGCGCGTTGCGCGGGCACGACGTCATGGGCACGATGCATACGAAGTATCGGGAGTCGTTCCTGTCCGATGTCGTGGACATGCTCAAGCAAGACGGCCGAATGCACGAGCTCGCGGACGCGGAGCGCCGGGTGGCGAGAGCGTTCAACATCCTCGTATTTCTCCGGCTCGTGAAGGACGGCGAACGGATGCGGCGCGTCGTCACCGAGGTGACGGAGCTGCACGTCGACGAGGCCGGTTCTCCGGTCGTTCGGCCGCTCGTGCTTTGGGATTACGAGCGGAAGTCGTGGTCGTTCACGGGGGCCAAGCTCAGCGCGCCGCTGCGCGATCATCTGCTCTCGCGCGGCGCCGATGCGGCGGCGTTCCGAAGACTGGGGGTATGGGAATGAGCGTGCATTGGATCGCCGAAGCGGCGTTCGTCGGGCTGTGGCTCGCCGGCAGCGGGCTGGTCGTCGTCGCTTGGCTGTCAAGGCTCTCGTCCTGGTGGCGGGAGAGAAGCCTCCGCGCCTCGCTGCTCGGTCCGGTCCGGGCGGCCCGAGCGACGGCGTACCGCGAGCTGTCGTTCGTGCGCGGGCTCGCGGAAGAGATGGAGATCGCGGGCATCCGTTGGCCCGTAGAGGCGCTCGTCGCCGCGATGCCGTTCGTCGGCGCGATCGGCTGGTTCGGGGTCGACGCGTCCGTCGAGGCGATGCGGCTGCGGTACGCGCTGGACGCGGACCGCTTGCTCGGCAGCGAGACGTGGCTGCTGAATACCGTCGCCGGCGCGCTGCTCGGATCGATGCCTTATTTCTACGTCAAGTTTCGGCTGCAGCGTAAGCGGCACCGTATCGCGTTGGATATGATCAAGCTCGTGCAGAACGTCGTCGGCCACTACAGCGACAATCGCACGGTGCAGGAGCTGATCAGCCGATCCGCTCCGTCGATGCCGGAATACGTCCGAGACGAATGGAAGCGTCTCGAGCTGCGATCGCATTTGGGCGGTTCGTTGGAGGAGGCGCTGTACGAATTCGCGCGACGAGCGGATAACGAGTGGGCCGAGGACGTGGCGGACATCTTGCTGATAAAGCATAAGTACGGGCATGACGTGATCGAAGCGCTGCATAAGCTGGTCGTCGATATGCAGCGCGCCCGGAAAAACGAGGAGCGGCGCCTCGCCATGGTGACCGCCTATCGGGTCGGTACGGCGGTCATGGTCGCCTTCGCGTTCGGGATTGTGTTTTTTAATGTTTACGCGGACGGGACGAATTACCGGCATTATTTTCTAACGCCGGGCGGGAGGCTCGTCATGCTGCTCTCCGCCGTCGTCCTCTTCGCTTCGATGGTGCTCGTCGTGCGATCGGGACGAAGAACATTCTGAGGAGCTGGAGAGGAGGGACATGAGATGAAGTGGGTATGGATGTCGTTGTTCGGCATCGGTTCCGCGCTCCTATGGGGAACGCTGCTCGCGCCGCTTAGCCGCGGCCGCGCGAGTACGGTGAGGGCGATGATCGAGCGGTATTGGC
>JAPSKX010000196.1 GCA_031181325.1 Paenibacillus sp. | reverse complement strand
AAGGATAAAGACGGGCCGCTCGCCGCGGGCGACACCGCGCCGGGCGATCGCTGGGTGGAAGTGAAGCCGACGAAGGGCGCTCCGTTCGCGGAGACGCCGGACACGACCGACGACTACGTCTACATGGACGAATTCGTCAACCATCTCGTGAACAAGTTCGGACCCGCATCCTCGGCGACGGGCATCAAGGGCTACGAGCTCGACAACGAGCCGGGCCTCTGGAGCGAGACGCATCCGTACATGCATCCGGAGCATACCGGCGCCGCCGAGGTGCTGAACAAGGGCGTCGCGCTCGCCGCCGCGGTGAAGAGCGTCGACCCGACTGCGGAGACGTACGGTCCGGTGCTCTACGGCTTCAGCGAATACCTGGATATGCAGGCGTCGCCGGATTGGCCGGCGATCAAGGGCAACTATGACTGGTACATCGACTATTATCTCGATCAGATGCGCGTCGCGTCCGCGCAGCAGGGCAAGCGCCTGCTCGACGCGCTCGACCTGCACTGGTACCCGGAGGTGTCGGGCGGCGGCGTGCGCATTACGAACAGCGGCACCGACGACAATATCGAAGCGAACAAGACGCGCATTCAAGCGCCGCGCTCGCTCTGGGATCCGAGCTACACCGAGAACAGCTGGATCGGCACCTGGTACTCCCGCTTCCTGCCGCTCATCCCGACGCTGCAGCATTCGATCGACACGTACAACGCCGGCACGAAGCTCGCCTTCACGGAGTACAACTACGGCGGCGAGACGCATATTTCGGGCGGCATCGCGATCGCGGACGTGCTCGGCATTTTCGGGAAATACGGAGTTCACTTAGGCACCTATTGGAAAATGGTCAACAGCCGCCCCGACGCCCCGTACGCTTCCGCCGCGTTCAAAATCTTCAATAATTACGACGGCGCGAACGGCACGTACGGCGACACGAAGGTCAAGGCCGAAACGTCCGACATCGAAAACAGCTCGATCTACAGCTCCACGTTCGAAGACGGCAACGGCGATCTGCATATGATCGTCATCAACAAAAACTACGACTTCGACATGAACGCGTCGTTCGCCGTCGCCGGCGACAAAACGTACGCGTCCGCCCGCGTCTTCGCGTTCGACGAGGCGAGCTCCGCCATTACGGATCGCGCCGGAATCGAGTCGATCGAAGGCAACCGCTTCTCGCTGACGCTGCCGAAGCTGACGGTCGCTCATATCGTCCTTAGCGCGGAGTAAGGTTCGCGGAGCCGGTCCTCTTCCCGAGGGCCGGCTCCATTTGTTTCGACTCGCGTTGTAGGCGATAATAGGAGGTGACATTTTCTACGCGCGAGGTGCATCCCGATATGACGAAAGACATCTTCTTTATAGGTTCTTACGCGAACGCCGATTCCAGCGGCGTCTATGTATGCGAATTCGACCGCCGGACCGGCGAGATCGGCTTGCTCGGCAGCTACGCCGGTCTCCAAAACCCGACGTTCCTCGCGGTGCATGCGCCCAGCCGGAGGCTGTACGCGATTCACGAACGCGCCGGCGAGGACGGCGCGAAGCGCGGCGCCGTCGCGGCGTTCGACATCGGCGCGGCGCACGAGCTGTCGCTGCTCGGCATCGAGGAGACGGTCCCCGCTCCGACATGCCACGTCGAGCTCGACCGGACGCGCGCCGCGCTCCTGACGTCGAGCTACCACGGCGGCATGGTCGGGATGAACCGGGTCGAGCCGGACGGCAGCGTCGGCCCCGTCGCGGACGTCCGCCGGCACGAGGGCTCCAGCGTTCATCCGGCGCAGGACCGCCCGCGGGCGCATTCCATAACCGTCGACCGGAATAATCGATTCGCGCTCGCTTGCGATCTCGGCGCGGACAAGATCGTCACGTACCGGCTCGATCTCGCGGCCGGCGCGCTCGAGCCCGTCTCGACCGTCGCGCTCGCCCCCGGATCGGGACCGCGTCACTTCGCCTTCCATCCGACGCTCTCGGTCGGCTACGTCATCAACGAGCTCAACGCGACGATCGCGGCCTTCGCCTACGACGAGGCGACCGGCGCGCTGTCGACGATCCAAACCGTACCGACGCTTCCCGTCTCGTTCGAAGGCGAGAATGCATGCGCGGACATTCACATCTCGCCCGACGGCCGCTTCCTGTACGGCTCGAACCGCGGCCACGACAGCATCGTCGTCTTCCGCGTCGAGGACGGCGGCGCGCTGACGCTCGTCGAGCATACGTCCGTGGCCGGCCGCCATCCGCGCAACTTCGCCTTGTCGCCGGACCCGGACGCCGCGTTCCTGTTCGCCGCGAACCGCGACACGAACGACGTCGTCGTCTTCCGCCGGGACGCGGATACCGGGCGCCTCGGCGAGCCCGTCTCCCGCTTCGAAGCGTCGAAGCCGGTTTGCGTGAAGTTTTTGTAGCGCGTCGAAGAGCAGCGAGGGGTTCTCCGCTGCTCTTTTCGTTTTCCAAGGATGGTCCTTATTGCACCTGATCGATCGACCCGCTCGAAATCGTCCGTCCGTAGAAAATCTCGTCCATCTCCGTCCGCAGCCTGTCCTCGATCGTCTCCGCCTGCTCCGGCGTCAGCTTCTCCTTCGTGTACCCGAACAAATAGTTGTTCAAGTCGAACGCCTTCAGCTTGCATTTCGTATGGAAAATATTTTCCTGATACACGTTCACGTCGATCATATGGAATTCTTCCTTGACTTCCTCCGGAATGTAATTCTGGATCGAGCTGATATCGTGATCGATGAACAGCTTATTTCCCTCGATGTCGCGCGTGAAGCCCCGGACCCGATAATCGATCGTCATAATGTCCGTGTCGAACGAATGAATGAGGTAATTCAGCGCCTTCAACGGCGAAATTTCCCCGCACGTCGAGACGTCGATGTCCGCCCGGAACGTGCTGATGCCTTCGTCGGGATGGTACTCGGGGTACGTATGCACCGTAATATGGCTCTTGTCGAGCTGCATGACGACCGATTCCGGAAGAGGCCCGGGCGACTCGGAAAACGACTCCGTAGGCACCTCCACCACCGGCCCCTCCGACACGAGCAGCGTCACGCTCGCGCCCTGCGGCACGTAATCCTGCTGCGCCACGTTGAGCACATGCGCGCCGATAATTTCGGCGACATGGCCGAGAATCATCCGCAGCCGATCGGAATTGTACTGCTCGTCGATATATTCGAGGTACGCCTCCCGCTCCTGCTTCGTCTCGGTGTAACATATATCGTACATATTAAAGCTCAGCGATTTCGTCAAATTGTTGAAGCCGTGCAAGGTGACGCGTTGCTCGTGCGTTAATGTCATCGGGTCCGCTCCTTGTTCCTGGTAGTCCGTTACTTCCCAGTTTGCCCAACAACGCCCGCCCTTAGCCCTCATCCCGCCGCTTCCCGGCGGGTTCGACGCCTCGCATCTCGCCGCTCCGCGGCAGTTCGACGCTTCCCTTGCCGTCGCCATGCCTCGATCTCCGCCGTCAGCCGTTCCACGATCGCAGGATGCCGATTCGCCGGATTGACGCGCTCGCCCGGGTCCGCACGGGGCCTATTATGTACTTTCGACGCGGCGACTCCCGCTTTATCAATGTCGGCTTCGCAGTCTCCGGACGACGGTCACGTCCGGCACGGCGATGGATCGGAGCCGAACGCCGCTCGAGAAGTGGGCGGCCGCCATCGAATGCCTCTCTTCGACGAACGGAATTAACGCGAAGCAGCTCGCGACGCATATCGGCGTCACCCACAAGACCGCCTGGCTTATGCTTCGGAAGTTCCGAACGGCGATCCGGGCCGTCGAATCGGATCAAAGACTGCAAGGCGCCGTTCGGCTCGGACTGGAGACGATTGCGCCGCGCTAACTCTTTTTGTTTTTGCCCGATCGTCGATTCCGCAAGGAGCGCGTCGTCGTCGTTGCCGGCTCCGTAACTCCGAACGGACAACTCGCTGCACTGAAGATCGCGACAGTCGAAGCCGCTCTGCTCGAACCCGGTACGAAACGGCTCACCGAGGAAGGCGCAAAGCATTTGACCGAACGGTATGCAACGTCTCGAGGGGAGTGGCTCGATTCCACTAAAATGTATCGGAGTTCGCTTCGGGAGTGCTTGCAGGAAGCGAAACAATGGATGAATCGCCTCTTCTGCGGCATCGGGACTAAATACATACAGCGTTATTTGGACGAATATTGTTTTCGGTGGAACGCCTCCGCCGGCGGTCGTTCCTTGCGGGATCATTGCTATGAGGTACTGCTCGCGGCGAAGTCTGTCGGGGAAAATCGTCGCGCGCTTCCCTCGTCCGAAACGAGTAGGCTCCGGCACTTGAAGCACTAAGCACTTGAAGCACTTGAAACATTTGAGACACTTAGTGGATATTAAGGGCCGCTTGCCACACTTCCAGCACGTAGGGGATCTGCGATCTGGGCTCCTGCCGATGGGCAGTTGCGAAAGAGTTGTTGAATGATCCATTGCCGGCTTCTGATGTAAGGGAATCAACTAGGAAGATAGGGTAAACCCAACAGCGTTTTTCGAGAGCTGGTCGTGCACTTGGACGTCGGTTTAGCTAGGCATGGGCATGTACTGGGAGCATCGATTTTCCGGACATCGGCGTATGCAGATAAGCGTCTGTTTCTGGACACGGGCGTGTACGCGAACATCGATTTTCCGACATGGGCGAATGCAGATAGGCGTCTGTTTCCGGGATTTGGGCGTGCGCGCGGGCATCGGGAATTCACATATACGCGGTCCTGAGTAAAGGGAATCATCTAGGAAAGGACTTCGCAAAGAGAAGCAGCCCGGCCGAGGGCCGAGCTGCAACATTGAACGCTATTCGGTTGCGATTCGCACTTGATGCGGCCGGTACGTCGCTTCGACGGCGCCGTCCGAGCCCGTAAAGAACAAGACGCTTCGTTCCCGCTCCAGCAGGAACGAATATCGCCGCCCCGTCGCAGGGTCTTTCACCTTCACCTCGGCATCGGCGCCGCTTTCGGAGACGAATACGAACAGCGCGCCGTCCCGGAATGCGAGCTTGCGACCGTAGAGGCCCGGCAGATCCCCGCCGGTCTCCCACTCAAGCTCCGCCGCGACGCCGGCGACCTCCATCGCCTTCGCGTATACCGCCCGGAGGACGTCGCCGCGCTCGTTCAGCTCGACCGGCAGCGGACACCAGAGAAGCGTCCCTCGCCCGAGCGGATACGCTTGAAGCGCGAGCTCGCCGCCGGCAGGACGTTCCTTCGCGAGCGCCGCGATCCCCGAGCCGCCGAACGAGACCGGGTAACGCCGGCCGTCGATCGCGAGCAGCTCCTCGCGGAGCACGTTCTCGAGGCGCGTCTCGCCGACGACGCGAGCCATCCGATCGGTCGGTCCCCAATAGGCGTCCAACCCGACGGGGCCCGTCATCAGCAGAGTCCCGCCGTCCCGCCGAACGCCGTCGGCCAGCGCGGCGATCGCTTCGTCGCTGAAGTTGTGCGCGCTCGGTACGATCCACAGCTTCGGCCGATCGCCGGCGACGCGGTCCAGATGGTATTCGGACACGCCGCGGAACGGTACCTTCATCTCGTATGCGAGCACGCGGGTCAGCTTCGTCGTCGCATCGTACGCGAACTTCCGGTTCGAGAAGTCGTTCGAATACGGGTAGACGACCGCGATCTCCTCCAGCGCGCGTTCTTCGAACCGTTCGCCGATCCGCGCGATGAATGCTCCGAAGTCGTAAGAGACGTCGGCTTCCGGCTTTTCCGTGCCGTCCGCTCGCAGCGCGCCGATGTTCGACTCGTTCACGTTGTTCATATAATAGTTCGTGTTCCAAATCCACTGCACCGCTCCGGCGCCGCCCGTCGAGAACGCGTAAGCGTACTTCCGCTCGAGGATGTTCCGGAGCTCTTCTTCGGAGCGTTTCGCCCTTCCGTCCGGCGCTTCCACGTACATAATGCCCGTCTCTTGAATCAGGTTCGGCTTGTACGCGTCCTTCGTAAAGAGGCCGTCCCACACCAGCGCGTCCATCTTCCACCACGTATGCACAGTTGTGTAGTCCACTGCCTCCGCGTAGAAGAAAGGCGACGGTCGTTCGCCGGCAAGGCCTTCGTCTTGTCCGACGGTGACGAGCTGGTCGGGGGCCGCGTTCTTGATCGCGCCTGTCAGCTCCCGCGCCCAACGATTATGCATCTCCATCGTGAAGAGCGCGTAGTCGAGCCATACGAGCCCTTTCCTTGGCCGACCGACGTCCTGGACGTCGAAGGCTACGTCGCTTCGCTCCGGCGGCCGCGCGGCTTCGAAGCTCGGCAGCTCGGCCGGGGTCATGTTCCAGCGCTCCTGCAGCGTCCGGATCGAGCCGTGACGGCGCTTCAGCCACTCGATATACGCGGCGCGTTCGAAGCGGTCGCCGGCCGTGCGCGGCCCCGCGAACACTCGCTTCGGATCGAACATCGACGGCTCGTTGATGAGATCCCACTGAACATTCGACGTCTTCGCGTGCCGGGAGACGACCGAGACGATGAAGCGCTTCTGCGCTTCCACGCTTCGCGGGTCGAGGTACGGATTGTCGCCCTCCCAAGACTCCGGGGCGAACGAGAAGAAGTTGAACGTCACCTCGAGTTCGTGCTTCCGCGCCGTGAGAATGAATGCGTCGATCGCGCGCAGCACTTCTTCGGAGAAATGTCCGTCCGCGAACATCATCTGCCGCCATGCCGTCCAGACGCCGGTGCGAATCAAGTTAATCCCGGCCTTCTTCATCTGGGCCATGTCGCGGTCCCACGCCTCGACGTTCGGCAAAAACAAATATTTCCGCGCGACGTCGCTCGTCATATACGTCATGCCGACGATCGGCATGGGCTTGCCGTCCTTGACGAAGTAGTCGCGGCCGGCGGCGAGCGGCTCGCCCGATTCGAGCAGCTCCCGATCCATGCCCCAGTAGCCTTGCCGGAGGATGCGCGTCTCGCCGTCTTCCGCCGTCGCGACGCATTCGACGCGGTAGCGTCCCGGAACGACCGGATCCGGCGCTTGGAACCGGTCGAACCGCAGCGCGCCGTCCGCCCGGAGCTTCGATTCGCGGCTCCACGCCGGCGTTGCGGCGCCGTTCGCGTCCAGTCGCGACACGCCGTAACGGAACGTCCATTCGCGGGGCGCCGCACGTCCGATCGTCTGCGCTTGCAGCGTGAAGCTGGCGCGCTCCCCAGGCTCGTAGCTGCCATACCCCGGCTTCAGCGACAGCTCCGTAACGCCCTTCGAGACGAAGGCCGCCCATTCGGCGAGCGCGAACGCGCCGCCTTGCGACCAGAACCGCTCTCCGACCGGCTGAGAGACGAATAGCCAACGCCCTCCCGCGTACGATCCGCGCGCGTGCTCGAGCAGCACGGCAGGGGCCAGCGTCTCGCGACCGTCCGCGGATACGCCCTTCAGCAGCGAATAGATTCGCGCGTCCATCGGACCCGCCGAGCCGTGCTGTCCGGGCGAGTCGTCATGGCGCGTGACGTGGAGCACGAGGCCGTACGTATCCGAGACGTCGAACAGCGCCTCGCGGCCGGCGAACAGCGGAATCTCGTCGCTCGCCGCAAGCGTTGACGCGCGCGAGCCGTCGACGCGCAGCGCTTCGTGGATGAGCAGCTGGCGATGATACGCCGTCTGCTCCCGTTCCGCCGCCCATTCGCCGTCCGCGGCGTACACCGGCACACGGAACGGAGCTCCGCCCAGGACGACGAGCCCGCCCCCGCGCTCGAAGAAGGCGAGCAAGTCGGGCCAAGCTTCCTTCGGAAAATACGGTCCGTGCAGCGTAACGAACGCCGACGCTTCCGGCAGCGCCTCGACGAGCTGCGCGGCGTCGACGACCGTCCCCCAACCGGCGAGCGACTTCAACTGCGCTTCGTCCGGCCTTGCGCCGTCATACGGAACGGTTTCGTCGTAAAACACGACATGTTTGTTAGGAATAGACATAAATGAATACCTCCTTGGTTTCAAAAAGTTATTTTCGTTAGGTTGTCGTTAGCCGAAATTTGCTTTATTCTAGATATCACCTAACGTTTCGTCAAGGAGGGATTCGCATGACCCGACGCGTCTCGATGCAGACGATCGCCGACTCGCTTCGCATATCGAAATTCGCCGTGTCCCGCGCGTTGTCGGGCAAGTCCGGCGTCAGCGAAGAGACGCGCCGAGACGTCCTCGCGACGGCGAGGGCGCTCGGCTACCGGTTGCCGCGCGGC
>JAPSKX010000030.1 GCA_031181325.1 Paenibacillus sp. | reverse complement strand
CGCTCGTTTAGTATATCACACGTTCCGGGAAAGGTGCAAAGCCGTAGGGACGCCCTTCCAACCGTTCCACCGGGGCGATTCGCTCCCGTACGGCGTCGATCGTCAGCAATGCTTGAAATACCGCCAACAGAACCAGGAGAATGACGATGGCTTGCAAGAGCCGCTTCTCCACCCGATCCGACAGCCGCAGAAATCTTCGAACGTACTCGTCCTCGCGAGCCGCGCCGCCGCGCTCCTCTTCCCGCATCCGCCTTACCCCTTCCTTGCCGCAAAAAACAACCTACCGGCTTCGATGCCGATAGGTTGCTTCCCGCAAGGAAAATCTATGCATTATTTCCGCATCTCGAACTGCCGCTCGAAGCAATATCGAATGATCTTCTGCTGCTCGACGCCGGCGATGTCCAGAAATCGCATCATGACCAGCTGCTTGCCCGTCTCGAGCGGTTTGGTGCGAATGACCTCGGATTTGAACGGGATATGCTCGATCGCGCCGCTGCGGAAATGAAGGAGCAGCCAGCAATGCAGCGCGTCGTTCGCCTTGATCGGGATATGGCCCTCGCAGACGATCGAGATGCCGCCGCCGCTGACGTCTTCCGTCACCGCGAGGAACTGCAGATGATCGCCGAGACGGCACGCGATCTCGAGCGTCGCCGGCACGCGCAGGAACGTGCGCCGCTGGACGCGGGTAATCGTCTCCGGGTCGGGGCGACGCAAAATGACGAGTCGGACGACGTCCGTCTGATGTCCCACGACCTCGGTTTCGAAGAAATTTTTGACGCCGTCTCCCGTAATGAAATGAGCGGAAATTTGATCTCCCGCGTCGAGCCGCTTGAACCGCCCCGTCTTCTCGTCCAACGGCAGCTCGACGGCGATATTTTCGTCGCTGACGTCGGCGATGCGCGTTTTATATAGTTTCTTGCTCTCTTCTTCGTCGAGAGACGCCACTTGCAAATATAACGTTTGGTTGATTTTCACTCGTTCGGGCCCTCCCCTTCGGAACCGAACCCCGCGACTCCTTGGTTCGTACGTCCCATGACCTAATACAGGTATTATACCAACGGACCCGGAGAAAAGGAATGAAAAAAGCGCAAGACGAAATTCCCGTCTCGCGCTCGCAGTCCGGCGTTCCGGCTTACGCGCCGGACGCCTCCGCATCCGAATCGCGGATGCGTTCGATTTTCTCCTCGAAGCCGTTGTCGGCGTTGAAATAAATTCTGTAATCCCCGCCGTTGATGCTGCCTAGAAATTCGTAGCAGAGCACTTCCTCGTCCAGATCGTTGCGAATGATCGCGAGCGAAGCGTCCTTCACCTTGAAGTTCGGATTCAGCTGCTTCCGCGCCTCGGCTTCCGACATCCCCGGCTCCGCGATCTTCTCGGTCGTCGGGTGGAACAGCAGCTCTCCGGCGGACAACCCCGCGACCTCCGCATCGTCCAGCGCGACTTTCACCGTCACCTTCTCGGGGTACACCGTCACGCCGTTCACGACCCGCGCGAACATAATGCTGGCGACGTTGTTGTACTCGTCGTAGCTGACCGCCCGCATCCCGTCGTACCCATGCTCCTTCAGGAACGCCGTCCCCGCTTGCACCGCGCCGGGAATGTCGACGATTTTCTCCTTCACCGTACGCTCCGTCAAGAAGTAAACGAGCTTCCCGCCGACTTTCGTAAATTCGAGCTGACGCGAAGTCTGTCGGTTCGGCGTCGGAACCGATACGGAATACGTCGCGAAGTCGGTGTCGGCCCCGTTTTCCACGGCTTTCATGCCCGACACGTCCTTAAGTCCTAAGAAGTCGGCCGCCTTGCGCTTCGCATCCTCCGCGGTGATCGTCGGACCCGAGTCGGATTGCATCGACATGCGCCGGTTCATCGCGGTCATCGTCGGTCCCCAATCGATATCCCCGTTTTCGGTGACGCGCTTGTTCATCAGCTGGAAGCCGTCGATAATGTCGTTGTCGTAATTTTCCGCGCCGGAAGCGAGCAGCATCTCGACGTCCATCCATTGGAGATGGTCGTTCAGGACGGATTCCTGCACCTTCCGAAGATCGTTCTTTATTTCTTTGGATTGGTCGTACAAGGTCGTGAGGATCTTCATCTCGGCCGGGGACAGCGGCTGCTTCGTCAGATCCCGCATCGCCGTCTTATACGAAAATTTCGAGATATTGGCGAGCAGCTCTTCCGTCTCGTGGAACGGCATCAGCGTGAGCGGAAGCTGATTCACTTCCGATTGCGCCTGACTCGTCAGCCGCCACATGTTGATAAGTCCCTTGCGATGGAAGTTCGACGCGGAGCTGACGGCCAGCGTATTGCCGAGTTCCTCGTGCAGCTGGTCCATATGATAAGACAAGTCATGGAAAGCGCGTTGATATTGATTTTCCGCCTTGACGAGGATGCGATTTTTCTCTTGATGCTCCTGATATCCCCACAGTCCTGCCCCTATGAGGAGCACCGCGACGATCGGAAACAAGACGGCGCTTAATCGTTGGTACACTCTAGACGTCCCCCTTCAACGAAATCGTACCGTTAGCTTTCGTTGAAGGGCGCCCCGTTATACACTTTCTTCATCGATTAGAAAATCGTGATCGTTGTCGCACAGACATCGCTTGAAGCCCGTCTCGATGCGCCCCTTCTCCTTCTTGCCTCGCAAGACGAAGCGTTCGCCGCATCGGTTGCAGCGAATCGATACTTTCACGCGAGAAATCATCGTTCGTCCCGTCCTTTACATTGGATGCTTCACCCAGTTTGGACGGACGATTCACATTTTAAACTCTTCTTCGCGACGAATCATCCGAAGCGGCGAGTGATGGTTGGCTCGTTTCATCTTCCAAAGCCCTCTCGCCCACAAATACGCCATGAACGGCACCATCAGCCACATCCAGTTCGACTTCGCCGTCGTGAGCAGGAAGTCGAACAAGCCGTGGTAAAACACCGGGAACAGGAACGCGAACGCGAAAAACTTGCCGCGCTCCTCCTTCGCGAACTTCGCCTGCCCGAAGTAATACCCCATGACGACGCCGAAGAGCGCATGCCCGGAGACGGGGAGCAACGCCCGGACGAGCAAGGTGGACATGGAAAACGGTTCGAAAAACGCGTACAGCATATTTTCCATCGTGGCGAAGCCGAGCGACGCGGCCGTCGCGTAGACGATGCCGTCGTACGGCTCGTCGAACTCCGCATGGCGGAATACGGCGATAGCGACGATCAGCCACTTGGCGGCTTCCTCGAGCCCGGCCGTCGTCACGAACGAAAACACGAACGGATCGTCGCTGCCGAACCACAGCTGGAAGCCTCGCTGCAGGACCATGACCGGAAACACGGCCAGCATGCCGAACAAGAACAGCCGCGCGACCATCGCGATCGGCTCGGCCTCGTACCGGTCTTTCAAGTAGATATAAGACAACAACGCGATGCCGGGAGCGGCGGCGGCCGCGGCGATCGAGAACAGGGCCAATACGTCGCCCCCCTTTCGTGGGATCGGAGGCGCGTACGCCTCCCGCTACACCCAACCCCGGTACCGCGCGGCTTCGGCCATCTTGCGGACGCCGACCATATAAGCGGCGAGCCGCATGTCGACGCCGCGCGTGACATGGGTTTGGTATACATCCTCGAAGCCCTTCACCATGATGGCTTCCAGCTTCTCGGTCACTTCTTCTTCGGTCCAGTAATACCCTTGATTGTTCTGCACCCACTCGAAATACGAGACGATGACGCCGCCCGCGCTCGCGAGCACGTCCGGCACGAGCAGGATGCCGCGATCGGTGACGATCTTCGTGGCCTCGAGCGTCGTCGGGCCGTTGGCCGCCTCGACGATGATCGACGCCTTGACGTCGCCGGCGTTACGCGCCGTGATCTGGTTTTCGATGGCCGCGGGCACGAGAATGTCGCAGTCCCGAACGAGCAGCTCCTCGTTCGAAATCGCCGTCTTCTCGAACAGCTTCGTCACCGTGCCGAACGAATCGCGTTTATCCAACAAATATTCGATATCGAGGCCGTCAGGGTCGTACAATGCGCCGTACACGTCGGAGATGCCCACGACCTTCGCCCCGGCCTCGTGCATGAACTTCGAGAGATAGCTCCCCGCGTTGCCGAAGCCCTGCACGATGACCCGCGCGTCCCGGACGTCGATGTCGCGCTTCTTCAGCGCTTCGCGGATCATGATGGTGACGCCCTTCGCGGTCGCGGTTTCCCTGCCGTGCGACCCGCCGAGCACGAGCGGCTTGCCCGTAATGAAGCCCGGCGCGTCGAATTCGCGAATTCGGCTGTACTCGTCGAACATCCAAGCCATGATTTGCGAATTCGTCATGACGTCGGGCGCCGGGATGTCCTTCGTCGGACCGACGATCTGCGAGACGGCGCGCACGTAGCCCCGGCTCAGCCGTTCCAGCTCGCGGAAGCTCATCCGCCGCGGGTCGCAGACGACGCCTCCCTTGCCTCCGCCGTACGGCAGATCGACGATGCCGCACTTCAGGCTCATCCAGATCGACAGCGCCTTCACCTCGCTCTCCGTCACGTCGGGGTGAAAGCGGACGCCTCCCTTCGTCGGGCCGACGGCGTCGTTATGCTGCGCGCGATACGCGATATCCGGTGAACACCTTGACGACGCCGTCGTCCATCCGCACCGGAATGCGAACGGTCAGCACCCGCATCGGTTCCTTCAGAAGCTCGTACATATCGTCCCCGTAGCCGAGTCGTTTGAGCGCTTGCCCGATGATCGTCTGGGTCGACGCCAGGACGTCTCCGTGTTCGGCACTAGCCATATAGCCCACCTCGCATGCTGCCTCAATGGCGTTCTGTGTCCTATTGTTCGTTGGTCCGAGCCGGTTCATTCCGCTACGGACAAAAAGCATCTTTCCGCCCCCCTCGCCGGAGCTGACAAAAGATGCTTTCACCCGATTGGCCTGCGCCTATGCAAACTGTGCGCGAATGACGCCGATCGCGCCTTCCGCGATAACGACCTTCCCGTACTCCTCGAGCACGGCGTCGGTGTACGAATTCGCTTCGCCGAACTCCGACAGGACCGAAATCAAGTTATCGAACTTGCGGTCGTCCTCCGCTTCGTACTCCAGCTGGAGCACCCACTTGTTCTGATAGGCGTATAATGAGCCTGCATCCGTATATTGTGGACCGATTCGTTTCGCGGCCGCGATGACGTGCTCGAAATCATGGAACGTATAGGAGATGAGGTCGCTCTCCTCGAGCGTCACTTCCATCTCGAACACGTCCTCGTCGTCATCGTCCGCGTACGAACCGTGTTTCTCCGAGTGCTTTCCCTTCGTAACGATGACGACCATGCCTTGCGCCGGCATCGCGAACACCTCGACGGCGAGCGGACCGTTCGTATCGAAGCCGAGCTCCGAATAGGCTTGGTCCATCAATTCATTGAACAACTCGTGTACCTTCGGGATTTCGCGCCACATGTCGTATTTCTGGATGCCCCGCTCCGTCAAATCGTCGAATGTAAGGAAAATCCGAATCTTATCATGGCTTAGCCTCTCGATTTTCATCGCAGGATCCTCCTTTATTCGAAAAAGTCCGGTTACCACAAGGTATGTTCAAGGTCCGGAATGGTGACGTCGAAAATAACGATGCGCGGCGCGCTTCGCTTGTCTCGACGTACCTTCATGTTATCATTAAATTCCTTTGATTGCACTATGTAAACGCCCCCTTTTTCCGACGGGAAAAAGAAACCGCCGAAGCGGCTTCGCTCCGGCGGTTCTTCGGGACCGCTTTCCTTATCGGATCGTCGCGGTATCCCGGCTTTCGCTTAAGATGTCGTTCACTTGGCTCTTGAGCGCCGGATCTTGCTTCACGATCGATTCGACGCGGTCGAGCCCCGTCGCCGGGGCAGACGAAGAGGCATTCGTCGAGCCCATCCCCGTCATGCCGCTCATGCTCGGTTCCGTCGTCGACTGGGAACCGGACGCGCTCGCGTTGTCCCCGTAATACGAACGCTTATCCGGAGACATCATCTTGCTGCGCGCCTTCTCCACCATGCTGTCGAGCGCTTGCGTCGCAGAGCTGATGCCCGAGAAGCTGAACGTCCGATTGCTGCGGCTCAGATACATCGCGGCGGCCGCGCCAAGCAATCCGCCGATTACGATCCCGCTCATTCTCAACGGAAATCCCTCCATTTCAAAAATAACTACAGCCCTATTTTGTCTCGAGTCGGACGGAAACATGCTGATGAAAATAAGGGAATCCGAAGGATGCTTCGGGACGCGGGGGCATGCTACAATGTGCGGAAGTACAAACGCGAGCGACAGGAAGGGTGAACGTACGCATGAGATGGAGAACGATGCTTGCGGCGGGGATCGCGAGCGTAACGTTGTTATCGGGCTGCGCAGACGGCGTGGCGGTCGAGCCGCCGCAGTCGGAGGACGCGGCTCCGGCGCCCGCGGACGAACGGCCGTCCGATGCGCCCGCCGAGGAGGAGCCGGCTCCCCCCGCGCCCGCTCGGGAGCCGGCCGACGAGCCTTCGCCCGAAGCGGAACCGCCCGCGGCGTCCCCCGACGTCGAGAAGGACTATTATATGGACGGAAGCTACATCCTGCGTCCGAAAGACGAAGCCGCCGACCCGAAGAAGGTCGTGCTGCTGACGTTCGACGACGGGCCGAAGGAAGAAGCGACGCTCGTCTCGATGCTCGACGCGTTAGACCGGCATGGAGCGAAGGCGATCTTCTTCCTGAACGGGTACCGCGCGGAACGGAAGCCCGAGCTGGTGAAGCTGATTCATGAGCGCGGGCAGACGATCGGCAACCATAGCTGGGATCACGTCGATCTGAAGAAGGAATCGCAGGAGGAGATGGAGAAGCAGATCGACGACGTCCAATCGTTCGTACGGGAGTTGACCGGAGAGACGCCGGCGTTCTTCCGTCCGCCGTTCGGTTCCGGCGGAGACGCGGTCAAGCGGAAGGCGAAAGATGCGGGGATGTTGTACATGACATGGTCGAACGGTTCCCGGGACTGGGAGAAAGGGTTCGACGAACCGCGGAAGGTAATCGACAGCGTACTGGAGCAGCTCCACCCGGGCAGCAACATCTTGATGCACGAGCTGGCGTGGACGGCCGAAGCGCTCGACGAGCTGCTGACGGAACTGGAGCGCCTTGAATACGGCTTCCTGGATCCGGCTCGCATCGACCCGAATTACTCCAAAAATTGAACGCCCCAGACGACGAGGCCGGCGGTGAGCAGCAAGAAGCACACGACAAGGACGTTGTAAAACAATCGAGTCATCTTTAGCTTATTGGAGGGATGGAGCTTGCTTCTCGGCGGAAGCGGTCCGTCCTCTTTTTTTACGTCTTGGCTTTCGTTCGTCACGTTCGATCGTTCCTCCGGTATCGGATAATCAAGCCCATCACGAAATCAATGATAAAGTGAGCGGCGATCGGCGTCCAGATCGTTCCGGTTCGCACCGCCGCGTACCCGAGTCCGTACGAAATCGAGAAGACGATTCCCGTCATCAGCCAATGCCGCAAATATCGGAAGTGCAGCGCCGCGAACAGGATGCTCGTCCAATACGGCGTCAACCAATGCTGCACGGCGCCCCGAAACAACACCTCTTCGCACGCCGAGACGACGAACGACAGCAGCGCGATATGCCAGACCGGCAGCGATCCGAACAGCTTGTCGTTGATCCCCCCGTCGTCCGTCACGTCCTCGGGAACGAATCGGGACAAGACGCCGTCCGCGGCCAGCACGATCGCCGCCAGGCACGCCCCCCACAGCCAAGGCGTCCACCCGTCGGGGAACGCGAGAACGTCCCAAACATTCCTTCCTTGGATCCACAGTAAGACGCACCCGAAGAGCAGGATCAGCGCCTGCGTCAAATAGACGTTCGCGAGCAGCGTCCGTTCGTCAAGCTTCGACACATCCGCCTTCCGGAGCCGGACGTTCTTCCAATTTTTAAAATCGTGTTTTTTCATAGACAACAATTCCCTTTTCGCCGCTTATCCCCTATACTGAAACAGTAATCGCCACGGAAGGCAGAGGGGTACTTATGGATAAGAAATTGACAAAGTTCGACATCATGATGGCGCTCGGCTTTATCTTCGCGTTGGTCGTCGGCGTCGGCGCGTTCTTCTTCGGTTTGCAAACCGGCAAAGAACAAACCGACGCGAAATACCAGGCGATGATCGCGGAATTGGTCGACGAGAAAAATCAAAACAACGTATCGTATCATCAACAGCAGCTCGTTTCATTCTATCACACTGTGCTGCTCCCGTTCCGAGAGTTTCAAGACAAGTGGTTCCGCCACGCGGAGACGATCGAGGCGGGCGGCGGCTCGACCGACGCCGACGCGCTGCTCAAGGAGCTCGGCCGGCTCGCGCGGGAGCTCGCCGGCGAGATCAAGCCGACGACGATCCCGGAGGTGTCTCCGCTGCTGCGCGAGTCGCAGGCGAACTATCTGAAGAGCCTTACCCTGTTCGCCGAGGCGACCGACCGTCTGCAGAGCGGCCCCGAAGGCGCCGCGCTCGCGGAGACGATGCGGCAGGACGCCTATGTCGCGGAAGCGGGAAGCTTCGCGCTCAAGGCGCAGGCGCAATTTTACGAATCGATCTGGAAGTGGAACGAAGCGAACGAGCCGGGGCTCGTCGGCGGCGACGCCGTCGGCAAGGACAACTTAACGTTCGAGGAATGGCGGAAGCTGCCGCTGAACGCGAAGAACTTGTTCCTCTCCCGCGTCTTGTCGAGCCTCGGCGCGTTCACGCCGTTTTATCCCCAAGACGTCGCCGCGCGGATCGACGATCTCGACGCGGAAGGCCGCATCGGACAGCTGCGGTTCGGAGACCTGCGTTCCGCGGTGGAGATGCTGCTCTCGACCGGCGCCGTGCGCAGCAACGACTTCTTCCGTTCGAAGGAGAAACATTACGAAGGCGAAACCCTTCCGCAGCTGCCGTTCTTCTATTAGTCGTAAGCGAAGCCGCGAAGCGACGCGAGCGCGGCCATGCCGCCGAGCACGTTCACGACGTTGTCGAAGCCTTGCGCGGCGAGATAGCGACAAGCGGCTTCGCTCCGCACCCCGTGCGCGCAGACGACGTAGATCGCCTTGTCGTCCGGCAGCTCCCCGAGCGAGGACGGAATCGTCTGCAGCGGCATCAATACCGTATCGTCCAGATGATAATAATCCCATTCGAACGGCTCTCGTACATCGATGACGAGGCCGTTTTTCGTTTCGCCGGCGTCGTATTTTTTCATAAACTCGCCCGGCGAGATATGCTCGTACTCCCTCATGCGTCCTCCCCCTTCGTTGAAGCCATTATACATCAACCTCGCTCCGGATTTCATATTGACACGACTATCATGCCGTGTTACATTATTTTGCAGTGTTATAGACGATTAAAAGACGATGACGGAGAAGAGACGTACCGACGTTCTGCAGAGAGCCGATGGTTGGTGGAAATCGGCGAACGCGATATGCTTTCAGCGCTCCGGAGTTGCCGCGACGAACGTCTCTTTCGATTCGGGACAAGTAGGGGCGGCCGGCATGGAAGCCGTTATCCTTCCGGGTCTTATTTATAGACCGACCGAGGCTGCCGGTGCGAACGGGCGGCGAAGTAGGGTGGTACCACGAAACGATTCTCTCGTCCCTTCATACGGAATCCGTATGGGGTCGGGAGTTTTTTGTTTTACATTTTCCATTTTCGGGAGGAGAAGGGAACCATGCTTAAAGTTTTAGTTTCGGATCCGATCAGCGATTTGGGTCTGCAGCAGCTTACGGACGCAGCCGACATTGCCGTAGAGAAAAAGACCGGCCTGTCGGAAGATGAGCTCGTCCACATTATCGGCGAGTACGACGCATTGCTCGTGCGCAGCCAGACGCGCGTCACCGAGCGCGTGCTCGCGGCGGGGACGAGGCTGAAGGTCGTCGGTCGCGCCGGCGTCGGCGTCGACAACATCGACCTGGACGCGGCTACGAAACGGGGCGTCATCGTCATCAACGCGCCGGACGGCAACACGATCACGACGTGCGAGCACACCTTCGCTATGATGATGGCGCTCGCGCGGCATATCCCTCAGGCGTATCGCAAGACGGTCGAAGGCGTATGGGATCGCAAGTCGTTCCTCGGCGTCGAGCTGCGGAACAAAGTGCTGGGCGTCCTCGGCATGGGCCGCATCGGCTCCGAAGTGGCGAAGCGGGCGAAGGCGTTCGGCATGGAAGTCATCGGCTACGATCCGTTCCTGTCCGAGGACCGCGCCGAGAAGATGGGCGTGCGCCTCGGCACCGTCGACGACATTATCCGCCAAGCGGACTTCATGACGGTGCATACGCCGCTGACGAACGAGACGCATCATATGATCGCGAAGCCCCAATTCGACGTCATGAAGCGCGGCATGCGCATCATCAACTGCGCGCGCGGCGGCATCATCGACGAGATGGCGCTGAAGGAAGCGATCGACGAGGGTATCGTCGCCGGCGCGGCGTTCGACGTCTTCGAGGAAGAGCCGCCGAAGCCGGATCATCCATTCCTGTCGCATCCGAAGATCATCGTTACGCCGCATCTCGGCGCGTCGACGATCGAAGCCCAGGAGAACGTCGCCATCGACGTCTCCGAGCAGGTGCTGCACATCCTGCGCGGCGAGGCGTTCCAGAACGCGGTCAACATGCCGCCGATTCCGCCGGCCGTACGGGCGAAGCTCGAGCCGTATTTCGAGCTCGGCACGAAGCTCGGCTCGTTCCTGGCGCAGCTCGCCGACGGCGCGATCCGCGAGGTGCAAGTGAGCTACTCCGGCGACCTGTCGGACGTCGACACGACGCCGCTGACGCGGTACATCTTGACCGGCATCCTCTCGCATCATCTCGACAAGGAGCAGGTCAACATCGTCAGCTCCTTCCACCTCGCGAAGATGCGCGGCGTCGAAGTGATCACGCAGAAGTCGACGGCGGCGAAAGGCTTCACGAACTTGATCGCCGTGACGGTCCGCACGCGCGAAGGCCAGCATTCGGCCGCGGGTACATTGCTTAACGGCTACGGCGCCCGGATCGTGCAGATCGATCCGTATCCGGTCGACATCCCGCCGGAAGGTCACCTGCTGCTCATCTCGCACACGGACAAGCCCGGCATCATCGGCCGCGTCGGCACGCTGCTGGGCGGCAACGACGTCAACATCGCGACGATGCAAGTCGGCCGGAAGGTCGTCGGGGGCTCCGCGATCATGGTGCTCACGATCGACAAGCCGGCGCCGAAAGCCGTCGTCGACGAGCTGAAGAAGCTGCCGGACCTGACGGACGCGATCGAAATCACGTTGTAAATAGAGAAACGCGGGACAGAAGGTTTCGTTTTGGCGTTTGCACGCCTTCCTCCAACACCGATCGGGTGATTCCGTCGGTGTTTTTTTGTCTGTAAAAAGAAAGAACTGCTCCTGATCGTACCCAGGGCAGTTCGCTTCGTTCCTATGATGGGTAAGACTTCCGTCCGTCGGCGCCTGAACGTGCGCGAACGGCTGGCAGATCGCCGTACGCGTTCATTCCTTCGCGCGAACGACCTCCGGCTCGCCGCGAGTGAAGAAGGTAACCTCGACAATCGGCTTCGGCTCCCCGGCGAATCTGCAGCTGAACGAGATCGTCTGTCCTCCGTTCCTCACTGTGAGCGGCTCCGACGCGGTCGCGACGGATCGCAGCAAATTCCAGTTGCAGTCGTATACCTTGCCGATCGGATCGCCGTCGCAGACAAGGTATTGGCCGGCGTCGACTTCCGTTTCGAAGGTGATGTATCGTCCCTGCACCTGGAAGGCAGGGCGGCGAATGCCGGCATCCGAGCCGCCGTACGCGGACGTAACCTTCATTGCGAAACGGAGCGCCTGCGAGCCTCGACGGTTGAAGAAGGCCCAATCGGCCCCCCCGGGCTGTCCCGGCTGCAGCTCTTCCGGACTGCAGACGAACCCGCCGACGACGTCGACTTCATACAGGCGCCACCGGTCCGAATCGACGGGCTCGAGATGCCAGTCGCTCTTAGGGTCCTGCATGCGCGCTTGCTGCTCCGGCGTGAATGCCTTCTTCCTCCTCGCGCGTTCCCATTCTCGTACCGCGGCGAGCAGCGCATCGACGTTGCCGTTGCGACGAAGCGCCTTCAAGTCCGCGACTAACGCGAACCCCGCATCGAAGCCCGCCGCCTTGGATAACACCCATTCGATCTCGTCCAGCGTCGTCGCATCGAATGAAGCCGAAGCGGATCGGACGAGAAACCAGCCCAGCATCCGAGGGATGAAGTTGCGCGCGAAGTACCGTTGATTATGCAGCCGCCATTGCAGCTGCCCTTCGCGGGTTGCCGCGCCCCAAGGCTCTCCCCAATTAAACCGGGTATGCACATGCCATAAAAAATTCGGTACTACGATACTGGCATCGTTAATGACCTCGCGCTCCCAACCGTCGAAGCATCGCTTGACGAATCGGCTGACCGCATAGTCCTCATGCCCGGTCGCGTACACCCCTTCGAGGCCGTCGAAGGAAATCTGGCGCAGTCCCGTATTCCGGAACAGCTCCGTTAAGCGATCGACATATGCGTCCTGCAAGTCAAGGTTCGGAAAAAACACATCGTACGGGTGATCCCACAACCGCCCCGCCTCCGCGCCGGCGTCATGCGCCGCCGCCGTCGTCCCGTTAACGCCCCTCTTACAACCGAGAAGCGTCCAAGGCGGAGCCGCCGATACCGCTTCGTATTCGATGATCTCCCCTCCGACGACGATGGAACGGCGGTACAAATTCAACCGGAACGGAACCGGGTCGCTCACCCCGATCGCGTCGTCCCCCGCGTCGATCGAATCCGTTAGGAAGGCCGTTCCCGCCGACTGCAGACGGGGATCCGGTACCGGAATCACGTACGGATCGTTCAACGTGGTGAAGTTCGTCAACGTATGCACGCCGAGATAGACGCCTTCCCGCTCCGCCAGCTCCGCGCAAGCCTTCATGCTCGAATCGCCGTTCGGGAACGAAGACGGCTTCAACTCGAAGTGGCCCCAGTTCGCGAACGGCTCGGGGTGGTACACGTACCGCAACCCGGCTTTCTTCGCGTAATCGACCGCCTCATGGATCGTCGCCTCCGAGAAGTCCGTAATCAGGTACGACTGATTCGCCGCCGGCGACTTCTTCGCCCATTCCCCGTCGATCGTGGGATGCGGCAATCCTTCTCCCAGCTCGATCGCCTCGATCGTATCGAGCACTCGTTCGACCGGACAACCGAACAACGCGATCTTCGCGCCTTCGAGTTCGGCGTCGAACCCGCTGAACGGCGAGACCGGGATATCGGCTTGCCCCCACACCGAACGCCGCTCGGCGCGAGTTCGGTTCCTCGCGTAAGCCTGAAGAAGACTGCCGCCCTCCGGCGCGGGCCAAGCCGCGCTATCGGCGTAATCCATCTTCGCGTCGGCATATTCCGCGACCGTCCCCGTCGGGACGTCGACGGGATGCCCGCCGATCGTCTTCTCGTTCAACACTTGGATGCCGATCGCGTATTCCCCGTCATGGACGACGCCGACGGATTCCCCGATGGAACCCGAGAGCGTCGTCGCGTACGGTCCCCATAGAACGACGGAAGGGATCGGCCCGATCACGCGTTCGAGCTCGAACAGAAGATAGAGCGGGCGCTCCACGACGCGAATGTCGAGCCGCAAGCCGCTGTCCTTGAACTCTACCGCGATCCTGCCGCTCTCCGAGAGGCTGCAGGCCGAAGGAGATTCCGACGCGCCGTTCGCCCATACGCGGACGATCGGCGACTTCGGGGTTCCGGATGCGAACGCCCTGCCCGTCTTCGCGCATCGGAAGCCGGAGATATTCCCGTCCCGCTCCAAGTCCATTTCGAAATGCTCCGTTCGCAGTCGATGCATGGTATGATTCGCTCCTACTAGTTAATTTCGATTCTAGGACCGGTTTTCATCGTAAACCTTCTGCGCTTCCTCCATCACGAGGTCGCCGCCCATCTTCTTCCATTCGTCGACGAACCGGTCGAACTCGTCGAGCGACTTCCGACCCGTGACGAAGTCGATATAGGTTTGCAGCGTAAACTGCTCCAGCTTATCCTGGTACTCGTTATACACCGGCTTGTTGTACGGCGCCAGAATGTCGATCACTCTCGTCCCTTTCGCCCTCGTTCCTTTCGCCAATTCCCGCAAGTCCGCTTCCGACGTGTAGGAGGTTTGGAAGTCGTAATCGTTGAACGAGCCCGTCATCGAATACACGCCGATACCTTCGCGCTTGCGCACTTGCTCGTCGTCATACGGTGCGATGAACTCCACGATGCCCTTATCGTTCAGCTTCCACGTCTTATCCTTCTCGCCGAAGTTCAGCTTCTCGTATATGTCCGGGTCGAATTGGGACGCCTCGAACACTTGCAAATACGCCACGAGCTTCGCTCGATCTTGTTCCAGCTGCTTGCCGAACATGACGCCGGACGCAAAGCTCGGATGGTATTGCGAGATACCGTACGCCCCTTCCGGTCCTTTCACGCCGCCGACAATCTCCCAAGTGAAATCGGGATTGCCCGCTTTCAATTTATCGTACCATTGCTCGCCGCCGAGGAACGCGCTGCCGGGCAGGAACGACCACCAATAATATTCCACGGCGCCCGCTTTGCCCGTCAGTACCTTGTCTTCCACGTTATTCCCCTTGTTGACGACGAATTCGGGGTCGATCAACTCATTGTCATGCCACCGCTTCAAGACTTCGAGCGCTTGCTTCGCGCCGGGCTCGATCTCTCCGCGCACCACCCTTCCATCCTTCTCCCGGAAGATGTTCGGGTACGCGTCGAATGCGCCGAACACGGAGCTGAACATCGATTCGACGTTCCCTGCGGAACCCGTTATGCCGTACGTGTCCTTCTGACCGTTCCCGTCCGGGTCGCCGTTACGGAACGCGGTCAGCGCCGCTTCCATCTCCTCCAGCGTCTCCGGCGCCTTATCGATTCCTACGTTCTTCAACCAATCGCCGCGGAAGCCGAGCTGCATCCCGTCGATCCCGATATCCCAGAGCACCGGAAGCGCATAAATTTTGCCGTCCCTTCTTACATACCGGTATGGGTCGTCGCCGAGGAAGCGCTTCAGCCATTCGACGTACCTCGGCATATGCTCTTCGATGAGCTCCTGCGGAATTTCCGCCGCGACGCCTTGCTGCAAAAACTTGTCGTAATCGGGGAAAGAGGGCTCCTTCCACCAATCCGGAATTTCCCCTGAAGCGATCTGAAGGTTGAGCGTTTCCGTGAAAGTATCCCTGGCGGCGGCGACGAATTGCGTTTCGATGCCGAACTTCTCTTCGATCGCCCGAATCCCGTAGGAGTCCATGTTCGTCTGACCGTCTAAATTCCAAAAGGTCAAGACAGGCTTTTCCGCCGGCGCGTCGCCTTCTTGCTTCGTGGACGGGGCGTCTTCGTCCGTCGACTCCGAGCTTCCCGGCTCGGCAGTGCCGTTCCCCCCGCCCGAGCTGCAGCCGGCCATGAACACGATCAAAGTCAAAGAACCCATCGCCGTGCGCCATAACGTCTTTTTCTTTTTCAACCCGCTCATCCCTCTCAATGGTTTAGTGATCTATTAAAAGGGAGCTACCCCTTAATAGCGCCGATCAGAACGCCTTTCACGAAATACTTCTGAATGAACGGGTACACGAGAAGCATCGGGATGATAGAAAACATGATGACGGTCGCCTGCAGTTGTCGTCCCGAAAACACCGTCTTGGTCCCCAAGTTTTGGATGACGGCGTTGATGTCCGTCATATTGTTTTGAATAATAATTTTCCGCAACACGACTTGAAGCACTTGCTTGTTCGGGTCCGTTATGTAGATCATGCTGTCGAACCACGCATTCCAATGACCGACTCCGACCCACAGCGCGATCGTCGCGAGCGCCGGCTTCGACAAGGGCAAGGCGATCAGCGTAAAGATCCTAGCATAGCCCGCGCCGTCCACCCGCGCCGATTCCTCCAATTCCTCCGGCAGCGCACGGAAGAAGTTGCGCATGATCAGGACGTTGAAGGCGCTGATCATCCCCGGCAGAACGAGAGCCCACACCGTATTGAACAATCCGAGTTCGCGAATAAGCAAGTAGTTTGGTATCGTACCGCCGCCGAACAGCATCGTGAACAAAATAACGGCCGTAAACCCGCGGTTGAACGGCAGATCCGCCTTCGCCAACGGGTACGCGGTCAGCGCGGTGAACAGCAACGACAGGACGACGCCGATGCCGGTGCGAAGCAACGTATTCCCGTACCCCGACCATAACGCATCGAAGCGAAGCGCGAGCTGATAACTTGCGAAGGTCAGCTCCGCGGGATACAAAATAAAGCCTGACGCGTAAGCCGAACTGTTCGCCCCCGCACCGTCCAACGAGACGACGACTTGCGTCCAGAACGGATAGAGAGTCATAAGCGCCACGACCGCGAGGGCGAAGTATAAGACGGCGTCGACCGCCTTATCCACGGGCGACTTCTTGATGTTCATCATGACCGATCTCTCCTCAAGCGGAATTCCCCTCTGTTGCCGTCCGCGCCTACCACAATGCGTGATCCTTCCCGCCGATCGCCTTGACGATGCGGTTGACGATGAGGATTAACGCCAGCGCGACGGCCGACTTAAACAGACCGACGGCGGTGGCGTAGCTATAGTCCATCTCGACGAGTCCCCTTCGGTACACATAGGTATCGATAATATCGGACACGTTCATCACTCTAGGATTGTACATGTTGAAAATCTGGTCGAACCCCGCGTCCAAAATGCCGGACATGGACAGAATCAGCATAATCGCGATGACAGGGGCGAGCATCGGGATAGAAATGAAAAACATCCGCTTGAATCGGCCGGCACCGTCGATAACGGCAGCCTCGTACAGCTGCGGATCGATGTTCGAGATCGCCGCGAAATAAATGATGGAACCCCACCCGAAGCCTTGGAAGATGCTCGTAGCCACCAGAATGGAACGGAAGTATCGATCGTCCGCGAGGAACAGCGTCGGGTCTGCGCCGAACCACTGCAATACGGCATTGATCGGACCGTCCATTGAAAATACCGTGAAGAAGATCCCGGCCATGACGACCCACGATATAAAGTGCGGAAGGTACGACACGGTTTGCACCGCTTTTTTGAACTTCGCGTTCGATACCTCGCTCAAGAGAAGAGCGAAAATGATCGGCACCGGGAATCCGAAGACGAGCTTGTAGAAGCTAATAATGAGCGTGTTCTTGAGGACTGTGTAGAAGTAAGGATCGGCGAACACTTTCCGGAACCAATGGAGCCCGACCCAAGGACTGTTCAGGATGCCTTGCGTAATTTTGAAATCCTTGAACGCCAGTACGACCCCGTACATAGGGAGGTAGTGGAAAATCCCGTAATATACCATACCGGGCAAGAGCATGAGCAGCAATACGCGATACTTCTTCCAACGCTTCCATCTCTCCCCGCCGAACCGAAGGCGTCCGCTCGATCGGACCGGCGCGGCCGTTTGGTTCATTGTCGTCCCCCCTCGTATGCGCTTTCATTCCATGGATTCACTATACCAAGGGTCGGGCGAGTTGAAATTATCGAATATTAACGAAATATTTCGGTTTCTTGCGTACTTACGCTCCTCTGTCGTCCGGATGGCTCTGAAGCGGCACGGCGACCTTCATTTTGGTGCCTCTTCCCGGCTCGCTCTCGATCCGCAAGGCGTATTGCGTTCCGAAGTACAACTTCAACCGCTGATTCACATTTTTCAATCCGTATCCGCCCGACGCTTCCGACAGCAAATTTCCGATTGTCCTCTCGTCCATGCCGGGTCCGTTATCTTCGATCGTGAACTCGATTGCCTGTCCGACGGCAGCCGCCTTCACCCGAAGCACCCCTCTTCCGCTGTCCTTCTTCTGGATGCCGTGCATAACCGCGTTTTCGACGATCGGTTGAAGGGTCATGTTCAAGACCGTTCCGGAGTATACGCTCTCGTCGATCTCATAGACGACATCGAAGCCGTGATCGTTCATGATCAACAGGATGTCCAGATACGACTTCACGGTATCAAGCTCGTCCTTCGCGGGAATAAGGTGATCTCCTTTGTTCAGCGTCGTTCTGTAAAACTTCGACATGGAGGTGACGACGTGGCTGATTAGCGTCTGTCCGCTCTTCACGGCCTCCCAATTGATGAACGACAACGTATTATACAAAAAATGCGGTTTAATCTGGGACTGCAGCGCTTTCAGTTCGGTCTCTTTCTGAAAGATCTTACTGGCGTAAGATTCTTGAATCAGCTCGTTCAGCCGAAATACCATGTTGTCGAATCGGTTGAACAGTTCCCCGATTTCGTCTTTCGATGCGCTCTGCACGCGAAGCTGCAAATCCCCGTTTTCCACCCGTTTCATGAAGCCGTTCAGTTGATGGATGCGGCGGATCATGGTTCGGGAAAAGACGGAAATAATTATCAGCAAGAAGAGGATACAAGATACGATGACGACTACCGTTGCGTTCAGGATCGCCCCGGCGTTCGGCGTGACGCGGTCCGCCGGCACGAATACGTGAAGCGTCCAACCGGTTTCCGTGATCGGTTTCCGTACGACGATATATTTGGTCCCTTCGATCGATACGGCACCGTCCGGTTGCTCCATCCGACTCGCCGCCTCGGTCACGGGATTGTGGAGCGCGTGACGATTCGCATACAGCGGCTTGTTCGTTTCGTCCGTAATCGCCACGCCGTAGCTGTCCATTAGATCGGCGACGTTGGCGAACATTCCCCCCTGTTGGATCATGATAACGGCCGTGTTGAGATACGGGTCGGAGAAGAAGCGTGGGAAGGTTCGGACGAATAGCAGCTCCTCACCGTCGAAAAACCAATTGCCCCCTTCCTTCGCGATCGCTTCCGTATACCAAGGCTCGTCTTTCACCCGGGCGGCGGACAGGACGGCTTCCCCGTATTCCGGAACATCGCTTTGCGTGTAAAACTTAATGTCCTGAATATTCGAATCTACCGTTCGCATCATGGTAAAGTAAGGCGCGAGGTAGTCGTTCAAATCCCGCGACAAGTTCACCAGGTCGAGGTAATCGTTCGCGACGATCCGCTGAAAAGTACGATTGTAGACGATCGATTGAAGGGCCCGGTTATACTGTTGGATCGAACCGTCGATGCTTTGCGCCAAGGTCGTCGCATCGCGATCCACGCTCTGTTCCGCCTGGAAATCTAGCAGCTCCCTCGACTGTCCGTAGGCGTACATGCCAAGCACGAAGATCGGTACGACAATAACGGCCAGATAGGACAGAAACAGCTTCTGGTTCAACCGCAGCCGGTTAAACAAGAGATCGCTCCCCCGTCTCATCGGCTCGCCCCCTCCCGATACTGCGAAGGGGATACACCAACATGCGTCTTGAATAACGAACTGAAATAAGAGAAGCTCGGATAGCCGACGGATTGACCGATGTGTACGATCTTTTGGTTCGTCGTCGACAACAGCTGCCGAGCCCGCTCCATTCGGATCATCGTTATATATTTATTAATGTTTACGCCCGTTTGTTTTTTGAACAGATGACTCAAATAGTTAGGGCTTAAGTACACTTTATCCGCCAGAAGTTCCAAGGATAAATCCGAACCGTATTCGCTCGCAATGATGTCGATGACGTCTTCGATCGCTTTCCGCTTTGCATCCGTCGTCTGCTCTCGAAGCTCCCCGCCTTGTTCGAATAAGTCGAGCATATACCGTTTCAGATCTTCCAAGGTTTCCGACCTGTAGATGGTTTCTAAACTCCTTTCGAAGCTATAAATTTCTTTTTTGACCGATGCGCCGAACATAGCCTTCGAGATTTCCATGCAAAGATGCTTCACATACACGACGGAGTACGTATCTCCCGCCTGGAGCAGTTCCATGACTTGCTCGAACTGCATCCTCGCGACCTCATACTGCTTCTTCTGAAGCTGCAGCGCGATAGCGGATAACGCCTCTTCCGCCGATAGGCGCCTCTCCCCGTTCTCGCGCCGCGGCGGTCGAGCCAGCAAGACGCTTCCTTCCCGGAAAAAGAACTTCCGCTCCAACACCGCTTCCATCTCGAGAAATGCATGCGGAAATTGCGCTCCTTCGCTCAGCGCGCCGCCGACGACGATCGTCATCTCCCGATCGTACGCTTCCTTGAACCACAACATGAGCCGTTCGCCGAAAGCCACCGTCTCCTCCTCTCCGACTTCGGCATCCACCAACAGCAAGCTTTGCAGAGGATGCAGGTGAACGAGCTCGGAATTTCCCGGCGCCAGCTCCAACAGCTCCTCTTCCACTTTGCGGTCGAACAAATCGAAAAATCGGGTGCCCGTATCCATCAAGACAGGCCGCACGCTGCGCCCGTCGTTGAAAGGAATCGCGGGCAGGAACGGATGCCCGGAAGCGGTCGTCCCGCCGCCGTGCAGCATCCGGGCGAAGATCGTTTGCTTTTCGAAATGCACGCCCCGCCAGTACGCATCTTCAAGCTTCTTATACCGGTCGTGGGCTTGTCGCTCTTCTTCGCATAACTGGATGACCTGCGACATGATCTTTAGAAATTCATTCACTTCGACCGGCTTCAAGATATACCGGATCGCTTTCACATCGATCGCCCGCCGCGCGTACTCGAACTCGCCGTATGCGCTCATAATAATCGCTTTCACCGACGGATCGGACGCTTTCGCGCGTCGGGTCAACTCGAGCCCGTCCATGCCGTGCATTCGGATATCCGTCAGCAATATATCCACTCCGCCTTCCTCGATCCGCGCGATCGCATTCTCCCCGCTGTCCGCTTCCTCCAGCGCAAGAGGCAGATCGTATTTCGAAATTAGAAACTTGACGCCCTCGCGTTCGAATTTGTCGTCGTCCACGACAAGAATCTTTAACATCTTCGTTCACCGCCGGTTCAGAAATGTATTCGAAAAAGAAGCATCCCCTGGTATTCGGGGATGCTTTATGCGAGACTCCAAACGGTAAACGCTTACGCGCATGGCCGCGACGATCGCGCCTGCATAAAGCTGCGGCTCGGAGGTTGGTTGGAGTCCTATATAGGTTATGAAAAAAGCTGCCCCTCGTCAACGACGATCCCGGGACAGCTCCTTCCATCGACAAGTGTTCCACGAACAACAAGAATTATCTTCTTTTTTCAACAACAACCGATTTCGGGTCGACGGGAAGGGTGACGGCGAATGTCGTACCGTGTCCGATTCGGCTGCGGGCGCTGATCGCGCCTTCGTGTGCGTCGACCAGGTTTTTCACGATCGCAAGACCGAGTCCCGTACCGGTCGTCCGCTTGCGCGATTTGTCCGCCTTATAGAATCGTTCGAAGATGTAGGGCAAGTCTTCCGGCGGGATGCCGTCGCCTTGATCCTCGACCTCGATGCGCACCGACGGTCCGCCTTCGCTTTCGATCCGCGCCGCGCGAAGGACGATCCGCTTCCCGGACGGCGTATGCCGAATCGCATTGTCGAGCAGGTTCGTCAGCACCTGCTCGAGCCGATCCTCATCCGCGCGGGCAAGCACGAGCGATTCGTTCTCCGCCGTCTCCAACAGGACCGCGATCCCGCGGTCGCGCGCGAGCGTCGAGAATTTGCGATGCACTCTGTGCAGCAGCGGCGTCAGATCCGTCTCGGCTACATTCAACTCGAGCCGCCCGGCTTCCAGCCGAGCGAGGTCGAGCAGATCTTGCACGAGCCGTCCCATGCGCAGCGACTCTTCATGGATGACTTGCGCCAGTTCGCGCCGCTCGTCCGGGGACGACGCGATCTCGTCGAGCAGCGCTTCGCTGTAGCCTTGCAGCATCGAAAGCGGCGTTCGCAGCTCATGCGATACATTCGCGACGAAATCCTTGCGCAGCTTCTCGAGCCGCACCTCCTCCGTGATATCGCGCAGGACGGCGACGGCGCCTCGAAGCGTGCCGGACGTGTAAAGCGGCGACATGACGACGGACCAGACGCCGCTGCCGACGTGCAGCTTCGTCGTCACCTCTTTCACCTCCGCGACGACGGAGCGGAACACCTCCTCGAGCGGCTCCGGAATGCGCGAGCGGCCGTCGCCGAGCAATGCCGATGCGTCGTCCCCCTCCTCCTCCGCGCCGCCCATGAGCTCCTTCCAAGCCGCGAGCAGCCGCTCGCCATGCGGGTTGGAGGAGATGATCGTGCCGTTCGCCTCGAACGTCACGACGGCGTCCGTCATGGAGCCGAGGATGCTTGCGAGGTGCTCCTTCTCATAATTCAGGTCCCGGATCGTGCCTTCCAGCTTCCCGCCCATATGATTGAATGCCGACGCGAGCTGACCGATTTCGTCATTGGAGCGGATCACGACCTTCGTGTCGTACTCCCCCATCGTAATCATGTCCGCGGCGCGCTTCAATTGCAGCAGCGGCTGCGTGATCTTCGAAGACAGGAAGAACGCGAAGAACGTCGTTAACGAAAAGCCGATAATGCAAATAATGACGAACAGCCGCTTCACTTCATACGAATTGGAGGTGAACTCCATATCGATATACGGCAGCAGGAAGACGCCGAGCAGCGACAACACGAAGGCGACGAGCAAGATGATAGTGCCCCACAACTTGATGACGATGTTTCGCCACAGCTGCTTCATGTTACCGCGGCACCTCGAGCTTGTAGCCGACGCCCCACACGGTCGTAATCATCGCCGCCGCATCGGGCGACACCTTATTCAGCTTCTCCCGCAGCCGCTTCACATGCGTATCCACCGTGCGTAAATCGCCGAAGAACTCGTAGTTCCAGACGTCCTTCAGCAGCTGCTCCCGGGAAAACACCTTATCCGGCGACACCGCCAAATAGTGCAGCAGCTCGTATTCTTTCGGCGTAAGGCTCACTTCTTGTCCGTCCGCCGTTACTCGATGCGCGTCGTGCTCGATCATGACGTGCGGGAACACGATCGTGCCGGTCGAAGGCGCTTCCTTCGAGAGGAAGGCCGTCGTCGAGGACCGCCGAAGAATCGCCTTCACGCGGAAGATCACCTCGCGCGGGCTGAACGGCTTCACGACGTAATCGTCGGCGCCGACCTCGAACCCTTGCACCCGATTCGCTTCTTCGCCCTTGGCCGTCAGCATGATGACGGGCGTCGCCTTCTGCACGCGCAGCCGGGAGCACACCTCCACCCCGTCGATGCCCGGCAGCATCACGTCGAGCAGAATCAAGTCGTATTCCTTCTCGAGCGCCATGTTGAGCGCCGTCTCGCCGTCCTCCGCTTCCTCGATGACGAAGTGCTCCTTCTCGAGATACATCCGCAGCAACCGCCGAATGCGCTCCTCGTCGTCGACGACGAGAATCGTATGTTGTCTATCGCTCATGGAGGCTCAACTCCTTACCCCGCTATGGGGGGAAAATGGTTCCTGTTCCCGGCTACACGCCCGCGTACGAGTGCAGGCCGGCGATCAGCAGGTTAACGCCGATTAACGTAAACATAACGACGACGAAGCCGATGACGGCCAGCCATGCGGACGGCCGTCCCTGCCAGCCCCGTCCGAGCCGCAGGTGCAAGTAGACGCTGTAGAACAACCAAGTCACCAGCGCCCAGACTTCCTTCGGATCCCAGCCCCAGAACCGGTTCCAGGCGATATGCGCCCAAATCATCGCGAAGATCAGCGCCCCGAGCGTGAAGATCGGGAAGCCGATCGCGACGGCGCGGTACGTGATTTCGTCCAAGTCCTCGGGATCGATCTCCGAGAGACGCGGCTGAATGACCTCTCCGAGGCGCTTGCGGAAGGCGAGGCGAAGTATGGCGTACAGCGCGATGCCGAACAGGACGGACCAGATCGCCGTGTTGAACTTCCGCCCGGCGTTCACGCCCTTCATCCATTCCGGCGCCGTCGTCAGCGGCCGTTCGGACCCGAGGAAGGCGTCCATCGAGACGAGCTCGTACCCGTGCGGCGCCGCGATCGGAGGCATCGTATATTCCACCGTCACCTCGGACGTCTTACCGCTCACCGTCTCTTGTCCGACGAACGTCGCCTCGTACCCCATCCCCCGGAACGCGAACGCCGCCAAGATAAAGCCGACGAAGATGAGCACGGAAAACAGCGTGAATTCGATGCCGGCCTTCTGAAGCCATGCGCGGCGTCCTTCCGCGCGGTAGTCGACGACGCGGAGCAAATACATCAGACCCGCCGCGAACGCGACCGCGAAGAACGCTTCGCCCGACGCGGCCAACGTGACGTGAATGTACAGCCAGACGCTGTTAAGCGACGGAATGAGCGGCTGCGCTTCCCACGGGAACACCATCGCGTACGCGAGCACGATGAAGGCGACCGGCGTCGCGAACGCGCCGAGCAGCGGCTTGCCGTATATCCGATAGATGATCGCGAACGCGACGACGATCATCATCGCGAGGAACGTCATGAATTCGAATAAATTGCTGACGGGGATATGCCGGTTGGCGATCCACCGCAAGACGAAGAAGATCAAATGAAAGCCGAGACCGGCCATGGTGACGAAGAAGGCGCGGCGTCCCCGCGCCGCCGCCCGGACCGCGCCCGCCTCCGCGCCGCCGAACCGCCGCCCGGTGATGCTGATCGTGAACATCACGAACGCCGCGATATACGTAAACAAGGCGATCACGAGCGCCGTATTGCTAATGTCGTACAGAGTCAAGTTGGGTCCCCCGCTTTCGATGTAACGGAAAGCCCGGCCGCATCGAGCTCGAGCGCCGCGAGCAGCTTCGCCGTCTCCTGCTTCATGCCGTGCCAATTTTTATTCGTGTGCGCGCCGAGCGTCAGCCGACTGCCGTCGATGCGCAGCCAGATGCGGCGATGTTGCCAGTAAAAGCCCATTACGAGACCGAGCATGCAAATTGCGCCGCCGACCAGCAAGTACGGCACGGTCAAGTCTTTCCGAGCGGTCAAGGTGCTCGTGTACGTCGATATTTCGACGTCCTCCATGCCCCCCGCTCGAATGTCGAACATCTCTCCGGTTCCGACCGCCGCATTGATGTCGTCTTGGCGGAACCGCTCCTTATCGATCTCCCTAGGGAAGTATAAATAGGACGCGCCTTCTTCGGGCAGTCCCGGTCCCGTAATCATGAAGATATAGGCAGGAGCGTTCGGGCGCTCGGCCGACACCGACGTCGGTTCGCCGTTCGCGTCGAGCGCGAATTCGGGGTAATAATTGTGCAGCCGGAGCTTGTACGGCCCGGCTTCGTAGGCGAGGTCCGGATCGACCGTCTTTAAGGTGAATTCGCCGTACGCCTCGCCGGTCTTCTTGTCGATCAGCGACACGTCGACGCTCCGAATTTGCGGCGTCGCCTCGTAACCGAATTGGTAGACGGACAATCCGCGATATTGAAGCGGATGATTGACGCGAATATCCCCGCGCGTCGCTTCGACGAGCACCGGGTCGGACGTGCCGCAGCGATCCGTGCATTCGTAGATGACCGCCTCGGTGCGGAACAGCTTCGGCACAAGCCGTTCTTCTTCTTGGAACTGCCCGCGAAGTTCGTCGTTTTCATAAAACTCCACGGTAAACCGTTCGTTCTTCACGTAATAATTCGTTCCCGCGATGCGCACGGTGTCGCCTTCGAGCACGTCGACGTATTCCTCCAGCGTAAAGCCGGGCAGCGTGCGCACGAGGACGATCAGCAGGAATACGATCAAGCCCAAATGATTGACGTACGGCCCCCAGCGAGACCACCGATTCTTCTCGCCCATCACGCTATTCCCGGCCCGGCTCGTCCGAAATCCCTGCTTCGCGAGCGCCCGCTCCGCCGCGTCCGCGAGACGCTTCGCCTCGGTCTCGGGCGAGTCGGTGCCCGACGCCGGCGGGACGTCCGTCTCGTACGTCAATAGCTGTCGACGGAGAAACTCTACCGAGCGGTCGGGCTTTTGTTTCTTTAGCGCCTTATACAACGGAATCGCGCGATCGAGCGAAGCGATGACGATCGACGTTCCGAGCATAATGACGATCAACTGGAACCACCACGACGTATAGGTATGGCTGAGTCCCAACAGGTAATACCATCTTCCGGTCCAGCCGTATCGTTCCGTATAATATTCGATCCCCGGAGGCGTCAAGAACGATTCCTCCTGCGGATACACGGAACCGATCGCCGCGCCGACCAGCGTCGCTACGATCAGCCACATCCCGACCTTCACCGACGAGAAGAAGCTCCACACATGGTCGAGCCAATGCTTGTCCGCCTTCTGCGAACGTCTTGGCGCGCCGTCATAGCGCATGTCGAGCGGCTTCTGCGTCTCGTTCACGCGCGTCACCCCCGCCCGGGAAGCGCTTTGCGAGCGCCGCCCGTCATTGTTGCAGCAGCCGCTGAATGGCTGCCTCCATATACCCCTCGGTCATGCCGCCGATCTTCACCTCGCGAACGACCCCCGACGCATCGACGAAGAACGTCGTCGGATACTGGCGAACGCCGTACCGGTCTCGTACGTCCAAATCCGGATCCAGCAGCACCGGATACGTCACGCCGAATCGATCGACGAACTGCTCTACGCGCACGACGGGCTTCTCGCCGAGGTTGACGCCGAGAATGACGACGCCTTCTTCCTCGTATTTCTCGTACATGCGCTGCAGCGCCGGCGTCTCTTCGACGCAAGGCGGACAGAACGTCCCCCAGAAGTTCACGACGATCGGACGACCCGCGAAGTCGCCGGTGCCGACCGTTCCGCCGGCGAGCGACTCCAACGCGAAGGGCGCGACGCGATCGCCGGCTTCCGGCGGCCGCTCCTCGCTTTCGAACAAGCTGCCCGCGACCGTATAGCCGACGATAAGCAGCACGAAAGCGAAGATAGAAAGCTGTATCCATCTTCTATGTTTTCCCATGGCGATTCACCCTACACTCCATTATAACGAAAGGAAGGGGACTTCGTTCAGTCCCCTTTTTGAACATTATGTGTCGTCTGCGCGGCGGCCAGTTCCCGCAGCTCGGCGACTTCCGTTTTTGTCAGATGCCTATACTTTCCTCGCTGCAGCCCGCCGAGAAACACGGAGCCGAACCGCGTTCGCTTCAGTCGGACGACCGGCGTGCGGATCGCCTCGAACATGCGGCGCACCTGCCTGTTGCGTCCCTCCGTAATCGTGATCTGCACGATCGCTTCTTTCCCGTCCGGATCGGCGTCCGCGTACTCGACCTCCGCCGGAGCGGTCATGCCGTCCTCCAGCTCGATGCCGGTCCGAAGCTTGTCCAACAAAGCGCCGTGCGGCACTCCTTTGGTGTGCACCATGTACGTCTTGGGCACGTGAAACTTCGGGTGCATGAGCAGGTTGGCGAACTCGCCGTCGTTCGTCAGCAGGATCAGCCCTTCGGTTTCGTAGTCGAGCCTGCCGACCGGATACACCCGCTCCTTGATGCCGTGCATGTAATCCATCACCGTCTGCCGCCCCTCCGGGTCCTTCGCGCTGGAGATGACGCCTTTGGGCTTGTGGAACGCCAAATATATTTTTTGCTGCAATGCGATTTTCTTGCCGTCTACGACAATCACGTCGCTGGTCGGATCGACCTTCGCCCCGAGCTCCGTGACCGGCTTGCCGTTCACGGTCACCCGTCCCTTCGAGATGATCTCCTCGCACTTGCGGCGCGAAGCGATCCCGGCGGCGGCCAATACTTTCTGCAATCGTTCCATGAATGGGTTTCACCTCAAAGCTAATGATACCCATCCGATATGGAAAGCACAAGTTTCCCCCATGGGAACCGCGCGCCCGGGCAGCCCTCCCCGTGCGGGAGGAGCGCATCCGGCGGCACGCCGAACGCGTCGGCGAGCCTTGCGATCAGTCGGGCCGCGACGAAGAACTGCTCCTCCGTCTCCGGATCGAGCGAGCCGTCGGCATGTTCGAAGTCGCCCTCGAGGCAGATGTGGATGCGGCCGGGTTCCGTCGTCTCCGCGCCGGGAATGACGATTCCCGACTTCGCGACGAAGAAGTCGAAGCCCTTGCCGTTAATCGAGGAACAACGGGATTGATGTATGACGAAGCTTGCGACGCGCATCCGCGAACCTCCTTCAGAGTCACGTTCATCGATCGGCTACAGCGTATGCGCGGAAGCGGAGGAACGTTCGGGGAAACACGCGACGCCGTCGCGCCGAGGGGAGACTCGAAGACGGCGTTACGCGAAGACGAGATAGCAGACGGCGACCGCCGCGAAGAAGCCGATGAGGTCGGAGACGAGCCCGACCTTAAGCGCGTAGCCCGCTTTGCGAATGCCGACGGCGCCGAAGTAGACGGTAAGGACATAAAGCGTCGTATCCGTGCTGCCTTGGACGGTTGCGGCGATCTGCGCGACGAAGGAATCCGGACCGAACGTCTTCATCAGATCGGTCGTGTACGCGAGCGAGCCGGCGCCCGTAATCGGACGGAGCAGCGCGAGCGGGAGCACGTCGGCGGGCACGCCGAGCCGCGCGAACAGCGGCGCGACGAGGCCGACGAGCATGTCCATCGCGCCGGAAGCGCGGAAGATCGAGATGGCGGCCATCATGCCGACGAGATGCGGGATGATGCGAATCGCCGTGTCGAACCCTTCCTTGGCGCCTTCGGTGAACGATTCGTATACGGGCACCTTGCGATAGGCCGCATACAGCGGAATCAGCACGATCATGGCGGGGATCGCCCAAGCCGATATGGCGGTAATGATCGAAGACATGCGGAATCGATCCCCTTTCTTTACGCGCCTCGGCGCGGGATGCGTTACAATCCGTTACTCTTCGGAGGGAGGTTGTTTCGGCGGTCCGGACGGCGCCGGCGCGCGGCGCTGGTACCACTTGTCGAGCAGAATGGCGGCCAGGAGCGCCACCGCCGTCGCCGCGAGCGTCGGTCCGACGATGTCGGTCGGCGTCTTCGAGCCGAAATTCATCTTGATCGCGATCATCGTCGTCGGGATAAGCGTAATGCTCGCGGTATTGATCGCGAGCAGCGTGCTCATCGCCGCGCTCGCCGACTGCTTGTCGGGATTCAGCTTCTGCAGCTCCTGCATCGCCTTAATGCCGGCGGGCGTCGCGGCGTTCCCGAGCCCGAGAATGTTCGCGCTCATATTCGAGAGAATGTAGCCGAGCGCCGGATGATCCCGCGGCACGCTCGGGAACAAAAACCGCACGAACGGGCTGAGCAGCCGGGACATCTTCTTCAGCAGTCCCGCGTCTTCGGCGATTCGCATGAGGCCGAGCCAGAACACGAGCACGCTGATCAATCCGAAGCAGACCGTCACGCCCGTCTTCGCCCCTTCGAACGCCGCTTCGGTGACGGCGTCGATGCGACCGTTGATCGCCGCGACGACGAAGCCGCAGGCGATAAAGAACAACCAGATCCAATTGACCATCTCGTCAACCTTCTTTCGTTTCTCCCGTAAACACCGCTTTCAGCATCGTTCGGAATATGTCGCCGAAGCCGCTCCCCCCGCGCTCCTCGAATTTCGCGCGAAGGAACGTCGCCTCCTCCTGCGCCTTGAACCGGGCGCTGCCGTCCTCGAACAACGGCAGCGAAGCGATGCGCTGCCCGTTCAAGAACAGCTCCAGCTTGCCGCGAACGCCGAGCCGGTAGTCGGTCGTCTCCGGCGCTTCCAATACGATCTTCTTGCGCAGCTGTCCGATTTCGCCTTCGCCGAGCGGATAATCGAAGCTTCGCGCGACGACGAGATTCGGGCTCTCCACCCGCTCGCCTCGCTTCACGATCGACGTGGACGGATAATGCTTGAAGGCGTAATCGAGCAGTCGCTTATGGTCGTTCCAGTCGTCGCCGTCGTTCAGCGTGACGACCGCGAATTGTTGGCCGCCTCGCGTGGCGGACGAAATCAGCGTCCGGCGCGCGAGCGTCGTATACCCCGTCTTCACCCCGTCCGCGCCTTCGTACATGTTCAGCATCTTGTTTTTGTTGATCCAGCGGTAATCCCAGTCCTCGTTCGGATTCGGGGCCGACTTCACCTTCGTCTTGACGATTTCCTGGAACGTCGGATTTTTCAACGCGTACGCCGAGAGCACCGCCATATCGTTCGCGGACGAATAATGCCCTTCCTCGTCCAGGCCGTGCGGGTTCTTAAAGCTCGAGTTTTTCATCCCGAGGGAACGGGCCTTCTCGTTCATGAGAAAGACGAACCCTTCGACCGAGCCGCCGACGTGCTCGGCGATCGCCGTGGCCGCGTCGTTGCCCGAGCGCAGCATCAGACCGTAGAGCATGTTGTGGAGCGTCATCTCTTCGCCGAGGTGCAGATAGATGGACGATCCTTCTTTCCCGTATGCGGCGGAGCCGACCTTGACCGTATCGGTCAACGTCCCGTGCTCGATGGCGACGATCGCGGTCATCACCTTCGTGAGCGATGCGATGCGGAGCCGTTCGTCGCCGCGTTCTTGGAAGACGATCCGGCCGGATTCGACGTCGATGACCGACGAAGCGACCGCGTGGGACGAGATCGGCGGCGGCGCGGCGACGGCGCTTGCCGGTAAGACGGACGCGAGTCCGACGACTGCGGCGACGACAGCGGAGACAACGGCCCGAAGGCGGAGTGCTGGATTCATCGTGACCTCCCGAAACTGCGGAAATGTTTGTCCGTGAACATGTAGTACATGTATATGCTTATCCACTCGGGATATTCGAACAACGCGAAACGACGGGCTCCCCGCTCGTCCGACCGATCGGTCGGACGCGGGAAACCCGTCGTCGAAGAAGGAACGATAGATTATCTCGTCAAGAAGTTTTGCGTGTAGTACGGCACGTCGTCTTCCGCGAACTCGACGCCCACGCCGAGAAGCTTGAAGTCGCCGAGCATATTTTTACGATGGCCGGAAGAGTTCATCCAGCCTTCGTGCGCGAAGATCGCGCTCGTCTGACCGTAGGCGATATTTTCCCCGGCCGAGCGGAAGGCGACGCTCCCGTCCTCCAACCGTTCGCTCAACCCTTCCCCCGCCAAGTTCGTATGCGAGAAGAAGCCGTTCTGCGCCATATCCTTGCTATGCCCCTCGGCGACCGCGCCGGCGCCGTCGTCCCAAGCGAAAACCGGCAAGCCTCGCTTCGCTCTCGCGCTGTTCGCGAGCTCGAAGGAGATGCGCTCGAAGCTTGCCGCAAGCGCGGCGGACGGCGTCCCGTAGAAGCTCCTGAGCGCTTGCTCCGTCTCCTTGTCGATCGCTTGCGCGGCGCTGACGGCTCGTCCGTCGTGAATATCGTAGAACACGGTGACGTACGCGGTTCCGGCATCGTACACGTCGTAATCGCCTTTCGAATCGATCATGAATTTGGTGTTCCCTTTCAATACGTAATCGATCGGGCTCCCGAGCGACGGAGCGATGACCAGATCCGAGCCGTTGGCGTACACGGCCTTCACCTCGCCGTCCTCCACGCCGAACATCGAGAATCGTTCATAATCGGCATTGTAAATATACCATGTAAAGCCGTACTCGCTCGTTTCTTTGCGAGCCGGTTGTCCCAACGCGGCGAGCAGCGTCTCCAACGAGTCTCCCGCTCCGACGCCGCTTGCGCTGACCGGCGAATCGCTCTTGCGGACGGTCTGCCCGGACGGCTTGTCCGCCGGGCCGATGCGCTCGCCCGACTGCGCCGCGTTCCGCACGAATTGGACCGCTTCCGCCCGCGTCAACGTCGCCTCTTCCCCGAAGTCGACGCTTCCGTCCGCCGCCAGCCGTCCCGAGGCGAGGCCGCGATCGAGGAGCAGCTTGACGGCGTTCTCCACGCTGAGCTGCGAGCCGAACGCGGCGGCGACGACCTGCGCGACCCGGCCGCGCAGGATCGGCTCGCCGGCCCTGGCCTCGTCGATCGGCCATTGCCACGCTTCGGCTTGGTCATAGTAGGACGTGTACCAATTCGGCTCCTTCGGCTCCGGCGCGTTCGGGAACGCGCGGAACAGCATGGCGGCGAATTGCGCTTCCGTTACGACGCCGTTCGGCTGAAACGTGCCGTCCGGAAATCCGGTCAGTACCCCCGCTTCTACGCCCCAATCGATCGTTCCTGCGGCCCAATGCCCTTCCGTGTCCTTGAACGCCGTCGCCGCGGAGGAACGGACCTCGCCGAGACCGGTGCCCGCGAGAAGCGCCGTCAGCCCGATAAGAAGCGTCCTTCGGAGGTTGCTGTTCATAAATGTCCACCTCTCTTCTTATTGTCATTAACTATCCATAGTATACAAGACATCAGCGAGGAAAAGGAACCTTCAAATGGGGCAAGTCGAAAGTCGCGGCCCGGGTGCACGAAAAAGCCGGCACGGAGCTATGCTCCATGCCGGCTTACCGCGAACGGGAAATTACGACGTCGGGGTCGTGGACGAGACGTTCGTCGACGAAATCGAACTCGTCGGAATCGGCTCCATCGTCGAAGCGAGGGTCACGTCGTTGAACGAGACGTTCGAGGACGACTTGTCGCCGCCGCCGAACATACTCGTAATTTTATCGATCAGCTGCGGCGCCGAGTCGAAGATGCGCTCCATCATGCGCGTCGAGTTGTCGAGCGGCACGACCTTCACGCCGTTTGTGCCGACGACGAGGAACGCGATCGGCGTAATCGACACGCCGCCGCCGCTGCCGCCGCCGAACGGGAAGCCGACCGATGCCGTCGCCTTCGATTCGAACGGCGTCACTTGCCGCTCGACGTCGTGGTGCTCGTCTTCGTTTTCGACCGTGAATTCGCTGCCGCCCGCCGCGAAGCCGAAGCCGACCTTACTGATCGGCAAAATCAGCGTGCCGTCCGGCGTCGTGACCGGATCGCCTACGATCGTATTGACGTCGACCATTTGCTTGAGATTTTCCATGGCCGTTCGCATTAAGCCTTGAATCGGATGTTCGCTCATGGGTCCTTCGTCCTCCTCGGATAATTGTGCTCTCGCTTACGCTAATTTCCCCGTCCCTCGCGTAAAATATGCGGCGCCGGTTATGCCGGCCGTTCTTTCTGCGCGAAACCGAGCAGCGTGCGCAGCCAGACGATCCACCCGCCCCGCCGCTTCAATACGCGATAGACGAGCATCGCCCCGATCGCGATGAGGCGAAAAACTTTGATCCGGGTGCGCACCACGACGTCCGTCCGGAACGTCGATTGATTGAACATTGGCGTCACTTGCACCGCCGGGCGCTTCTCGAACGTCAAATAGCGGGAGGCCAGGCCGAGAACGGCGCTCTTGACGCCCCAGACGAGCCCGCCGGTCATGCCGGTTTCGGCCGCGTCTCCGACGCCGAATCGGGTCTCCCAGCGCAGCTCTACGACGTGGAAGTGCTTCAACGTGTCCGAGAAAAATTGCTTGAAATCTTTCATGTGCACGATGAGCTTACGCACCCGTTTCACGAACCGCTTGATCTCCTCTCGCGCGAAGTCGAGCTCCGGCAGCACGCCGCTCGACTCCGCCGGAGCGACCTTCAGGCGGATGCCGCGAAGCCACGGCTTCAGCTCGACGGTCGGAATTTTATACCGCAGCCGCACGATCCCGAACAGCGCGGTCAATGCGGCGTCGATCTCGTCGTTTTCCCCTTCGCGGTAATATTTCAGACGCACGCGAACGCTCGAGAACAGCGTGACGACGAGCAAGACGGCGAGCGCCGCCGCGAGCGCGATCCACCACCACCACATAAAAAAACCTCCGTTCCCAATACTTGAACCTTAGTATCGGGTAGGAGGCTGTCTTTTCATTCGTCGGGAGCGAGATTGGATGATTCCGGTACATCGTCGATCGTCAGCTGCTTGTCCTTTTCCCCAAGCTTCTCGAACAGCATGCGGGTTTCCGCTTCCAGGTCGATCTCGCCCGCCATCTGCTCGGCGTCGGGCAGATCCTTCAGGGCGGAAAGTCCGAAATATTGCAAGAACTGCTTCGTCGTCTCGTATAAGATCGGCCGGCCGACCGCTTCCGCCCGGCCCGCTTCGTGAATAAGCTCCTTCGCTACGAGCGTATGCAGCGCGCGATCGGATTTCACGCCTCGAATCTCTTCGATCTCCACCCGCGTAATCGGCTGCCGATAGGCGACGATCGCCAGCGTCTCGAGCGCCGCCTGCGACAACGAGCCGCGCGTCGGCGCCTGCGCCAGCTTCGCGAAGTACGGGGCATGCTCCGGATTCGTCGTCAGCTGATACGACCCTGCCACCTTCGCGATGCGAAAGCCCCGATTTTCCTTCGCGTACGTTTCCTTCATATCGTCGATCAGCTCTTCGGCGACGCGCCAATCGAGCTCGAGCACGTCCGCGATCTCGCGTACGTCGAGTCCTTCGTCTCCCGCCGCGAACAAGAGCCCCTCAATGATCGACTTCCACGCGTTCCAACTCTTCTTCGTCATCGAGATCCGCTCCTTCCTTCGCCTGGATGACGATGTCGTCGAACCGGCCATGCTGATAACACGAAATTTTCTTCATCTTCATCAGCTCGAGCAGCGCCAGGAACGACACGACCAGCTCATCCCGCGTCGCCGACTCGTCGAACAGCCGCGAGAACAAGACGCGGCCGCCCTGCTCGCGCACCAGCCGGAGCACGTCGCGCATACGATCCTTGACCGACACTTCGTCGCGGCGAATCTTCGCGACGACGTTCCGGTTCGCGGCGCGGCGCAGCGCCTTCTGGAACGCGAGCAGCAGGTCGAACGTCTCCAGCCCTTCGACCGGATTTCTCTTCTCTTCGACCGCGTACGGCGACAAGTCGACCGGCTCTCTGGAATACACGAGACTCTGCGCGAGCTCCTGATCCCGCAGATGCTCGGCGATCGACTTATATTTGCGATATTCGATCAGCTTATGGACGAGCTCCTCGAGCGTATCCTCCGGCTGCTCCTCGTAATCGTAGTCCAGCTCGATCGGGGGCGGCTTCGGGAGCAGCATCTTGCTCTTGATCGACAAGAGCGTCGCGGCCATGACGAGAAACTCGCTGGCGACTTCGAGCTCCAGCTCCTCCATCAGCGAGACATACGCTAAAAATTGATCGGTAATTTCCCGGACCGCGATTTCGGTAATATCCACTTCGGCCTGATCGATCAAGTGGAGCAGCAGGTCCAGCGGCCCTTCGAAGGAGGACAGCTTATAGGTTACGCTCATTGGGGCTTCATTCCGTTTGCTCTAAGGTTAAATGCGGAACAGGGTCGCCGCGACGCTTACTTCTGGAATTGCGATACGAGGTTCACCATCTCGATGGCGGTCGCCGCCGCTTCCCAGCCTTTGTTGCCGGCCTTCGTCCCGGCGCGCTCGACCGCTTGCTCGATCGAATCCACCGTCAGCACGCCGAAGATCGTCGGCACGCCGGTCTTCAGCGAGATGGCCGCAACGCCCTTCGACACTTCGCTGCAGACGTAATCGAAGTGCGGCGTCGAGCCTCGAATGACGGCCCCGAGCGTGATGACGGCGTCGAACCGGCCGCTCTCGGCCATCTTCTGCGCGATGAGCGGAATCTCGAACGCGCCGGGCACCCATGCGACGCTCACCTCGTCGTCCGCGGCGCCGTGGCGCTTCAAGGCGTCGAGCGCGCCGCCGAGCAGCTTCGAAGAGATGAATTCGTTGAATCGGCCGACGACGATGCCGTATGTCTTCCCTTGGGAAATTAAATTACCTTCATAGAGATGTACCATATTTGATCTTCCTCCTAGTTGTTGGTCGGTTCGACGGCCGGCTCGGCCTGTTCCTCGAACTGCAGCATATGTCCCAGCTTCTCTTGCTTCGTATGCAAGTAGCGGCTGTTATCTTTATTTTCCTTCATCTGAAGCGGCACGCGCTCCGCGATCGAGAGGCCGTAGCCTTCTAATCCGGCGATCTTCCTCGGATTGTTCGTCAGGAGACGAATCGTGCGGACGCCGAGGTCCTTCAGGATTTGCGCGCCGATGCCGTAATCGCGCAGATCGGGCGCGAACCCCAG
>JAPSKX010000195.1 GCA_031181325.1 Paenibacillus sp. | reverse complement strand
CGGCGGCCGGTGCTGAACTGCGGTTGCGGCGCCCCATAAATACGAAGTCGGGGCCGCCTCCGCGGACGTCTGCTGCGTCTGCGAGGGCGGCCCCTGTCAGCCTTGATTCGGCGGTCTGTTGTATCCTTGGTCGCCGTACGGCTGCAGCCGTTCGAGCCATTCGGCTTCCATGCGCTCCAGCTCTTTCATCAGGTTGTATTGTCCGTTCTCCGGCGGCTTGAACGTCTCGAGCACCTCGTACCGGAACGCGTCCGCGCCGTACTTCCGCCAATCGGCGAGCAGCGCCTTCTTCATGCTCGAGCCCATGTTCAGCTCGAAGTCGAGCCGATTGCGCATCGCATTCAGGTCCGCCGTCGTGCCGACGAACGACTTGCCGGACGCCTCGTGCACGACCCGGTAAACGCCTGCGGGACGAGCCGTCTGGACGTATTCCGCGGCCAACGCTTTCTTTTTCTCCTTATCCATGCACCGCTTCTCCCTTCGCCCAATATTCGCTGCCGTCGTCTTTGCGATCCATGAAACCGTATTGAATCATATAGCGGCGCAGCGTTACGTAATCCGAGAACGCGTCTTGGAGGATCGCGTTCACTTCCTTCTCCGAATACACCCGATTGCGCTCGAACCGCGTCATGAGATGACGCAGGACGGCGATCTTCCGTTTCTCCTTCGAAGGGAACTCCTTGAGCGGCCCCTCGAGCCCGTACGGAAAATACGTCTTCAGCACCTTCTCGTTCTCCTCCGCGGTCATCGCGTACCGCTCGTCGATCGTCGTCGCCGTCCGATGGATCGGCATGAATTCGTCTTGCTCAGAGGCCGAATCCCGCCCCGCCTTCGGCCGTTCGTCAAGCAGCGACATCAGCGCAAGGAACACCTTCGCCTGCTTCTCCTTCTCGCGGAGATGGAAACGGTGATACCGCACCGTCGCCGGCTTGCTGCCGAGCGTCTTCGCCGTCTCCGCGTCGCTGCTTCCGTCGTAGAACAACTGCAGCACGTCGCGCTGCACGTCCGTAAGCCCCGTCCACTTCTTATCGAGCGACAGCAAATACGCGAACATCGACCGGTGGGCCGCCGCGACATGCCGCTTCATATATGCTTCGGCATCGAACCATTGGTCCCCGATCGGAAATACGCGGCCGATTTCGGCGAACTCGCCGCAGACGAGGCACCGGTACCCGGACGCTTTGCCGGCAGGGTCCGCGTCAACGATAAATCCCCGTTTCAACTCTTCGGGGCTGGCATCCCAAAATCGCTTTTCTAAATCCAACTTCGTCACCTCTCATCATGTCGAAGAATGTTTGCCTCCACACTAACACAATACACCAAAGTTGTGGTAAACACAACTTTATTGCGTTTTGTTTGGGTTTTCTGAACCTTTTCTCGCTGGATTACGTCTTGAAGTCCGATCGCCCATACTCTATTATATAGAGTACTACCTGTTATACATATTGAGGTGCGGAGCATTGGAAATCGACAAAGAGATGCTTAAGGGATATACCGAATGCATCCTGTTGAGTTTGTTGAGACACGAAGATTTATACGGTTACGAGCTGGCTAAGCGCATTCGCGACGTTACCGGCGACACGTTCGAAATCAAAGAAGGGACGATGTACGTGGTGTTGAAAAGGCTGGAGAGCGGCGGATACGTGTCGCCGTACTGGGGGGAAGCCGAACGCGGAGGCGGCAGGCGGCGTTATTACAAAATAACGGAGGGCGGGGTGCTTTATCTCCGCGGGAAGAAACGGGAATGGGATTTTTTCAAATCGATCGTGGACGTATTCTTTACGGGGGTGTAAATCGTGAAAGAGATCGAAGACTATGTGGATCGCGTCTGCAAATCGCTGTACCTGAATTCGCAAGAAGCGGACGAGTTTAAAGCGGAAATCCGGGAGCATCTATATGATTCCGCGGAGGAATTCAAGCGCCGAGGCTACAGCGAGAAGCGAAGCGCGGAATTGGCATTGCGGCGATTCGGCGAAGAACGGCGAATCCGAGCGGAATTAAGCGAACTGCCTCCGAAGCGAGCGGCTCGGCGGAACTCGTTCCTAATCGCCGCGTTCGTCTTCCTCGGATTGTCGCTGCTCTTGTTCGCGACTTCCCATACCCTAAGCCGCGAGCGGACGCTCGCCTTCGACGGATTGACGTCGAACCTCGTCGAACGATTGGAGTCGGCTGCCCGGACGGACGGAACCCTCGAATCCGGAGCGTTGGCGGACGCGTTCCGTCAGCATGAACGCGTCCTGCGGTATATTCAAGTCGTCGCCGCGGATAACGCCGGAGGAGAATCGATCGTATATCCTTCCCGCTTGCCGTCCGGCAGCTTGGACGAGCAGCCCTACTTCGCGATGCCGTTGTCCTTGGGTGCCGTGGGCTCCGGAGGGGAGATGCGGGTCGGGCTGAACGGCGAGTACTTATTTTCGCCCGTGCCGAAGCTGATCGCCTCCGCCGCGCTGGCGAGCTTCATCCTCTATTGGGCGTGTTTCGGGATCGGTTGCACCGCGTATCTTCGGAGCGTGCGAACCGCGTCGGCGCCGTGGATTGTTGCCTTCTTCGCTTTCAACGCGATCGCGCTCCTCTTCTTCGAGCTCGCCTTGCGTCGTAAAATCTTTGTCCCCGCCGCCGCCGGAAGCGCGGAGAGGTAACAGGCACCGACAGGAGCATGCCCGAATGCGAAAAACCTCCCGCCTTTCGCCCTGCGGCAAGACGCAGGCGAAAGAACGGGAGGTTATGACGCCGGCCGAATGCGAGCGTACATCTTCATGGACCGATGCGACGGAGGACGATTGCGGACGTTACGGCGTCTCGTTGTTCGATCCGGTTTCTTCGCTCTCATACGCAGCGTCGAGCAGCGCTTGGCCTTCCGTCTCCATCAGGGCGAGCGCTTCTTCCGCTGTCATCTTCTCCTCGACTAACGAAATCCAGTGTTTGTCGATCATCGGGAAAAATTGTTCCGAAAAGGACATCGGCAGCTCCCTCAGCTCCGAAGCCGTTGCCGCTTCGCTCGGGGTCAAGGCGTAAAACGCTTGTAGATTTTTCCCTTCTTCGTTTCGGATAAATTCGGTGCGCACCGATAGACCGCCCATGACGGGGGCGCGGGACGTTACCCGGGCGAAATCTTCGGAGTTAATGAACTTCACGAATGCCCAAGCCGCCTCGACGTTCGGCGACCCAGAGTAAATCGAAAACATATCGTTCAATTGGAACGATGCGGTAACGCCGGGAGCCTCCGGTCGAACCGGCGCAGTAACGACGTCCCAATCCAACCCTTCCGCCTCGGGCAGCCGATCGCCCACGCGGGACAGCTCGTTCACGTAATACGACGAATTGATGCGCATGGCGAGACGACCGGTCAGAAATAAGTCTCTTCGTAAATAATCCTCGTACGTCTGCCCCATCGTCATATCCATCGGCTTCGGCGTATACACCGCCTCCGATCTGGCGATCCGCAGAACCGTCTCGAGCACTTCTTTCCAGGAATCCGTATTCAACGTCACTTTCCGACTCGCCGGATCGGCGAACAGGAGCCCCTGCTCCCGGCCGAGCTGGAACATCGCGTACGAGCCCGCATTGCCGTACGCCTCGAGTCCGTACATTCGCTCCTCCTCGGGGCCGTCCTTCGGAAACATCTCGGCGAGCGCGAGCATATCGTCCCATGTCATCCCGTCGGTCGGCAGCGGAACGCCATGCTTCTCGAATAATCCTCGATTGAAAAACACCGCTTGGCTGTTGAACGTCGGCGCCAAGCCGTACAGCTTGCCGCTCCCCATCGAGCGCATCTTGTCGATCGCAGCCGGAAGCACGCCTTCCAGAAACTTCTCTTCCTTCGCGAGCAGCGCATCCAGCTCATATAGAAGCCCCGCTTCCAACATCGCGTCGAAGTTGTACTCGCCAAGAAACAAGACGTCCGGCTTTTCCTTATCGATCAATTGTTTCAGGCCTTCGATCGGATCTTTGCCGCTCTGATAAATCGATTGATTGCTGACGACCTCGATATCGATGTCGGGATGCTGCATCAGGAACAGGTTCCCGATGTTCATGAAGAACGAATTTTCGTCGTAATACAACACCTTGATCGTCGAGCGCGTCTCCGGAGCCGCTTCTTCCTCCGCCGTGGTTGCGGAACATGCGGCAAGCAGCAGCATTAGGATCGCTAATGCGGCGGCTCCCTTCCGCCTCCAACTCTTCCGCGAACGTACCATACTCTTAACTCCCCCTCATGGACTTGTCCTATATCTCCCAAATATATAGACGAACCAAACATGGGAAAGGTTCGCTCGGGTGGAAAAATTCACACAAGCAATTGGAACAAATCGGGATGATCCTTCAGCGTAAGGAACGAGATGCCTTTCTCGCGCATACGCGTGACGAGCGGCTCGTAGTCGCTCGGCGACTTCAGCTCGATGCCGACGAGCGCCGGACCGTTCTCCTTGCTGCTCTTCTTCGTATACTCGAATCGCGCGATATCGTCGTCCGGGCCGAGCACGCCGTCGAGAAACTCCCGCAGCGCTCCCGCGCGCTGCGGGAAGTTAATGACGAAATAATGCTTCAATCCCTCGTAGAGCAACGAACGTTCCTTGATCTCCTGCATGCGGTCGATGTCGTTGTTGCCGCCGCTGATCACGCAGACGACCGTCTTGCCTCGCAGCAGGTCGCGGTACGCGTCGAGCGCCGCGACCGGCAGCGCGCCGGCCGGCTCGACGACGATCGCGTTCTCGTTGTACAGCTCGAGCATCGTCGTACATACCTTGCCTTCCGGCACGACGATCATGTCGTCGAGCAGCTCCCGGCATATTTCGTATGTCAGCTCGCCCGCCCGCTTGACGGCGGCGCCGTCCACGAATCGGTCGATCTCTTCGAGCGAGACGATCTCGCCGCGGTCGAGCGCCGTCCGCATCGTCGGCGCGCCCGCCGCCTCGACGCCGATCAATCGGGTCTCGGGACTCAGCCGCTTCACGTACGAGGCGACCCCGGCTGCGAGTCCGCCGCCGCCTACGCCGAGGAAGACGTAGTCGATCGGTTCTTGCGAAGCGCCGAGAATTTCCGCGCCGACCGTGCCTTGTCCGGCGATGATCGCCGGATGGTCGAACGGATGGACGAACGTCATGCCGTTCTCCTCGCCGTACCGAACCGCTTCGGCGAGCGCGTCGTCGAACGTATCGCCGACGAGCCGGATCATGACCTGTTTCCCGCCGAAACGTTCGACCTGGGACACCTTCTGCTTCGGCGTCGTCGCCGGCATGAAGATCGCGCCGGGAATGCCGCGCGAGCTGCACGAATACGCGACGCCCTGCGCATGGTTCCCGGCGCTGGCGCAGACGACGCCGCGGCGGGAATCGTCCTCCGGCAAGCTCCGGATAAAGTTGTACGCCCCCCGGATCTTGAAGGAGCGCACGATCTGCAAATCCTCTCGCTTTAAGTAAACATTGCAGCCGTACCGCTGCGATAGCACGGCATTTCGCTGCAGCGGCGTTTCCACGATCTGCTCTTTCACGCGGGAATGGGCGATTAAGATATCTTCGATTCGGATTGGGGAAGCGACCACGCGCGCACCTTCTATCTTTGGTTATGTGTTTCGATTATGCCGAGAATCCGTCGGGGTCCTACCGCGCTACGCATGAACCGACGCGAATCGGCGAGCGACGAGCGCTTTGAAGATGTCGAAATCCTCATGCACCTGCGCGGCATAATTCATCGCCCACAGCGACAGCGTATCCGCGAACTTGTCGGGATCCGGGCCCATCGCCTCGGCGATCTCCCGCTCCGCATGGTAATCCAATATGCCCTCATGATCCCGCAGCTCGTTGTCCGCTCGGGAATGAATCTTCGCGGTAATCCGGGCCATCTGCTTCAGCGTCGTAAGCAAATCGTCGTGCGAACGGATCTTCTCGAGCTTCAACCGCTTCTTGAACGGCGACCGCTCGCGGACGTAGAAGTGGCGGTCGGCGATGGAAAACCATCCGAGGAACGGGTCCGCCTCGTAATGCATCGCCCGCTGCGTGGCGGCGACGCGGCGACCGTGATGCGCGTAACGCTCCCAGAACGGCTCGCTATAAGGAAGAAAGTACGCAGGCACCGGGGCCCGCACCTCTTTCGCCTCAAGCACGATATCGTCGGCGCCTTCCGGGTCGCGATGACCTTCGATCAGCACGTAATAACGGTCCAGACCGATCGACGCCGTGCCGGAGCCGTGCTTCACCGCGACATCCTTAATGGCATAAAACGCCTCTCCTCGAGCCTTCGAGGATTCGCTTAATGTCATTAAATATTCACCCCATGCAGCCGTCAACTCGCCCCGCTCTTCCGCCTCGGCCGGCACGAGCTCCGCGGTGCGGCTGAACCTTCGCAGCGCCGACGTTCGCTCCGTAACCTCTTCCAAGAACGCGCTCGCCGAACGTTCTTCCTGCTTCTTCAGCAGCTTGCGGATCGGGCCGGACGTCTGCTCCGCCGTGAACAGCATCGGCTGCATGTCGTCCTTCCGCGCCGCGAAGCGGCGAATTTGCTTATAATACGCCTTCAAATACGTATGAACCGCTTCGTCCGTCTGCTCCTCGTCGTACTGCAGCGCTTCGCAGACGAGCTTCACGCTGACGCTCATGCGAAGCAGATCATAAAGATACGAACCTAGATAGCCTTCGTCGAAATCGTTAATATCGTAAACGATCTTCCCGTCGCCGCTCCGGAACGCCCCGAAATTTTCGAAATGCAAATCTCCTTGAATCCAAGTCGGCTTATCCGCGGGCGTATGATACGGGAAAGGAACATGAGCGACGTCGAAATAAAACAAATACGCCGAACCGCGGAAGAAGCGGAAGGCGCTCTCGGACATCTTGGCGTATTTCGCCGCGCGGGCGTCCGCCGTCAGCTCCATCAAGCCTTCGTCGAAGTCGTCCAGAATCGCCTCGACGATCTGCGAGCGAATCGTGCGGCGCATCTTCCGAATGCGCTCGGGGTTGTAACGGTTCATGGATATTTCCACCTCTTCCCAATCTGTTATCGATAATAATACATGGAATCGATTTCCCCGACAACCGCCCTACGTCGCCAACGCGCGCAGCGTCTCTCCGATCGACTGCCGAAACACTGCGCCGGCGCGGCGGTCGTAGCCCGTCTCGTCGCGATTGATCAGCACGAGGCGATTCCCGCGAAACTCGTCGACGAGACCTGCGGCCGGGTACACGGTCAGCGACGTGCCGCCTACGATCAGCATGTCCGCCTCGCGGATCGCCGCCAACGCTCCGAACCACGTCGCTTGATCGAGCGGCTCCTCGTACAGAACGACGTCCGGCTTCACGATGCCGCCGCACGCAGTGCACCGGGGCACGACGCCGCCGAGCGCCAACATGCCGTCCAAGTCGTACGTCGCGCCGCAATCCATGCATGCGTTGCGTCGGACGGAGCCGTGGAGCTCGAACACGTTCCGGCTCCCCGCGTCCTGGTGCAGGCCGTCGATATTTTGCGTGACGACCGCCGACAGCTTCCCGGCGTTCTCGAGCGCCGCCAACGCATAATGCGCGTCGTTCGGGGCCGCGTCTTTATAAATCATCCGGGACTTATAAAACTCGAAAAACGATTCGGTATGTTCCATGAAATACGTATGCGACAGCATGACCTCCGGCGGCACGCCCTTGCCCGATGCCGTCTTGTATAATCCCGCCGCCGACCGGAAGTCGGGAATGCCGCTTTCCGTCGACGTTCCGGCGCCGCCGAAGAAGACGAGAGATTCGCTTTCGCCGATCCAGCGTTTCACCTTTTCCAAGTCGGTACTCATCTCCATCGTTCGTTTCCTCCTTAACGGTAAAAGGCGGAGCAGGCTGCTTCGCCCGCTCCGCCCCGCTATTTACGATACCATTAGTCCTCGATCGTGGAAAGGTCGCCGAGCGGCAAGCCCAGCTCCTTCGCCTTGAGCACCCGGCGCATGATCTTGCCCGAACGCGTCTTCGGCAGCTTGTCGATCACTTCGATCTCGCGCGGCGCCGCATGCGCGGCGAGTCCCGTCTTGACGTGCTGCTTCAGCTCTTCGAGCAGCTCCGGCGTCTCGACGTAATCCTCCCGCAGGGAAACGAACGCCTTAATGATCGACCCGCGCAGCGGATCCGGCTTCCCGATAACGCCCGCCTCCGCGACCGCCGGGTGCTCGACGAGCTTGCTCTCGACCTCGAACGGTCCGACCCGCTCGCCGGACGTGTTGATGACGTCGTCGACGCGGCCCTGGAACCAGAAGTACCCGTCCTCGTCCATATAGGCCGAGTCGCCGGACACGTACCAGCCCTTCAGCTTGA
>JAPSKX010000194.1 GCA_031181325.1 Paenibacillus sp. | reverse complement strand
TCGCCGACCGTCGACGGGGCCGCGCTGCCGATGTGGCGGCCCGTCGCCGTGCCGCGGGGAGCGACGCTTCGCTTCGGCACGGCGCGGGTCGGCCGTTTCGCTTACCTGGCTGTCGCCGGCGGCTTCCGCACGCCGGTCGCGCTGGGCAGCCGGTCGGCCTCTCCGCGCAGCGGGCTCCCTGGCGCGGACGTTCGCCCATTGGCCGCGGGCGACGCGCTGCCGACGGCGTCGATGCGCGTCGCAAACCCCAAGTCGCCGGTGCGTTGGTTTCTTGGGACGCCATGGCGCTTCTCCGCGCCGGATGCGGCGGGGGAACGCGTCGTGCGCGCGATGCGAGGACCCGAATGGGAGCGCTTCGACGAGGATACGCGGCGGAGCGTCGAGAGCGGTCGATGGAGCTGCTCCGTACGCGCGGAGTCGGACCGCATGGGCTACCGTCTGCGGCCGCTCTCGCCGCTGTCTCCGCCGACCGCGGCGAACATGCTCTCCTCGGCGGTGACGTTCGGCACGGTGCAGGCGCCGCCGGACGGCCATCCGATCGCGCTGATGGCCGACCGCCAGACGACGGGGGGCTATCCGAGGCTGCTGCAGCTCGCGGCCGTCGACTTCGGCGTGCTCGCGCAGGCGAGACCCGGCGACATCGTACGGTTCCGCTTGATCGAGCGGGACGACGCGCTCGCCGCCCAGCTCGAACGGCTCAGGGCGATCCGCTGGCTTCGGGACCGCGTGCGTTGGGCGGAACGGGATTACTGATCCGGTCGGAAGGGGAGAAGAACGCTTGAACGACGAAATCGACTTGAACTGCGATACGGGCGAGGGGTACGGCGCTTACCGGATCGGCGACGACGACGCGCTGCTGCGGCGCGTAAGCTCGGCGAACATCGCCTGCGGCTTCCATGCGGGCGATGCGACCGTTATGCGGCGTACCGTGCGGTCGTGCCTCGCGCTCGGCGTTCGAATCGGCGCGCATCCGGGCTTGCCGGATCTGCAAGGGTTCGGTCGCCGCGCGATGGCCTTGTCCGCAGACGACGTCTATGACATGACGTTATATCAGATCGGCGCCCTGCAGGCGATTGCAGGGGCCGAGGGGGGGCGCGTCGAACACGTCAAGCCGCATGGAGCGTTGTATCATATGGCCGAATCGGACGATCGCGTCGCCGAGGCGATCGCACGAGCCGCCGCGAGGACGGGGGGATTGACCGTCGTCGGGATAGCGGGCGGCCGCTTGGTCGCGGCCGCCCGCGCGAGCGGATTGTCCGCCTGGGAGGAAGCGTTCGCCGATCGCGCCTACCGGAAGGACGGCGGTCTGATGCCGCGTTCCGCGGCCGGCGCCGTCTTGGTCGACCCGGCGGCCGCCGCGCGGCAGGCGCTGCGTCTGGCGAAGACCGGGGAAGCGGAAGCGGCCTGCGGCGGCATCGTACGCATGCGGGTCGACACGATCTGCATTCACGGCGACGGTCCGCGCGCGGCAGAGCTTGCGGACGCCATTCGCCTAACATTAGAACATGAGGGGATTCGCATCGGGAGGGGAACAACGCATGGAACATGACGATCGGCTGGAGCTTGCGAGACGGGTCGCGTCGGCGGCGGCCGAGAAGGCCGGCAAATACGCGAAGCATCGATACTTATCGGCCTATGACGTGAAGGAGAAGGACGAGCACGGCGATCTCGTTACCGACGTCGATATCGAAGCGGAGCGACTCATTCTGGAGACGATCCGCGACTCGTTCCCGGACGACGAGATCCGCAGCGAGGAGACCGGCTGGAGCGGCGTCCGGGGCGACTGGCTCTGGCTCGTCGACCCGCTGGACGGGACGAACAACTTCGCGATCGGCCTGCCTGCGTTCGGCGTCGCGATTACGCTTCTGTATCGCAAAGAGCCGGTCGTCGGCATTGTCTACGAATCCGTCACCGAACGGATGTACAGCGCGGTCGCGGGACGAGGCGCCGTCTGCAACGGCGAACCGCTGTACATCGCCGAGGACGGGGCCGAGAAGCCGCTTCGGAGGCGCACGGTCGGCTGGATTCAAGGCCATCAGGTGCAGAAGGATCCGGCCGCGATGCGGCTGAAGTCGCTTCTCGACGAATCGTGCAAGCGTACGCTGCGACTATGGGCGCCGGCGCTGCTGTGGACGATGCTGGCGAGAGGGCAGCTCGACGGCATCGTGTTGTACGACTCCGAAGGAGACGATCTGTACGCGGGGGTGCTCATCGCCAAGGAGGCCGGCGCGTCCGTCCTGCGCTTCGACGGCTCGCCGTTCGAGGGAATGGACGATCGACCGTATCTCGTAGCCGGACGAGGGGCGGCGTTGAAGCAATTGCTCTCGTTGATGGACGACTGAGCCTCCACCGCCGCGCCTCTCCGACGACGCCGAAGGGCGCTCCGAATAAAACGTCCCCTCCCGCAGAACGCTAACCGTACCGCGCGTCGCAGTCGATGCGCGGCGAATGAAGACGAGGGGGAAGCCATCATGTCGAGCACTTCGGATTTCGTGCGCAAGGTGCACGAGACGCAAGCGAAGGACGAGAAGAACAGAAAGCTGCAAGGCGCGCATCACCCGGACGAAAAGCTGCCGAACCATCAGCATCGCAAAGGAAGAGGAGACTGACCCGGCGTCGCAGCGCGAAGCGAACAGCGAAAAGAGAGCCCCGCGAGACGCTCGCGCGACGCCCCGAACGGGCGGCGCGCGGCGTCCCTCGGGGCTCTTGCGCTCGAGGAGCTCGAGCCGAGCGGCTTACCCGGCGGCGCTTCGGTTCGCTTCGGCCAACTTGTTCTTGATGAATTGAATCTTCTTCTTCGCGAAAAAATCGAGCGGCGCCCCCCTCAACTCCTTCGGCCGAATCGCAGCGTTCGTCGCGTTGTCGATGATGGCGACCGTGCCGTTCGGATAAAACCGGAACGTGTAATCGTAACCTCGCTCGATGAATCGGTAGTTCTGAAGCTGAGTTGTCATGGGAATGCACCGCCTTATGGGAACGTTTGTTTGTGTACAGTATAGCAAACGTTCGTTCGGTTGTGAAGAACAAATTTCCAATTTCGTCTCTTCCCGCAGGCGAGGGAGGAATTTATTCCGTTCGACCCGAATACATACTTGTGAAATTATAGAAGAAGGCGGCGGGACCATATGTTTTGGAATCGATTTTGGCGCGGGGCGTGGGATTGGAGCAAGACGGGTCTCGTGGCTGTCGCGGCCGCGATCCTGATCAACTCTTACGTGCTCCAAGCGTTCCAGGTTAAGGGCGAATCGATGCTGCCGACGCTCCATAACGCCGATTCGACGTTCGCGTTGAAAATCCAGTCCTCGTACGACTACGGGGATATCGTCATTATCGACAGCCGCATCGGCGAACCGCGCTCTTGGCTCGATCCGGTGCTGGAGCATCCGCTGATCGCGAAACTTCGCGGTTCGGAGGCCGAATATTTATGGGTGAAGCGGGTCGTGGGGAAGCCCGGCGACAAGCTGGAGTTCCGGGACGGACAGGTGATTCGCAACGGAACGCCGGTCGAGGAGCCGTACGTGCTGGAACCGATGCATGCCGCCCCAGAGCCCGTCGTCGTGCCGGAGGGGAAGCTGTTCGTCATGGGCGACAATCGCAATAACAGCACGGACAGCCGCATCATCGGAAGCATTCCGCGCGAGAACGTCATCGGCAAGGTCATTTTCACTTATTAGCGTCGAAAGAGGAATCCTTATGAACAGCACGATCGGCCCGTCGGCCAAGCGCATGCGTCGGCCCGGCCGGAGCCGAGGTTCTTTCGGCGGCGGGGCTTTGACGCAGGCGACATTTTCGTGCACAATTGTATGTACTATTCATTCATGGGCGGAGGGACTCGCATGCAGGCGCAAGAGATGATCGACGCGATGTCGAAGCGCGGGCTCCGCGTGACCGACCAACGGAGGACGTTGGCGCGGCTGTTCGCGGAGGCGCCCGGGTATTTGTCCGCGAAGGACGTATACGCCGAGATGGGCAAAACCTACGGCGGCCTCAGCTTCGATACGGTCTATCGGAACCTGCGGCTGCTGCAAGAGATGGACGTGCTGGAGCAGTTCGTCTTCGAGGACGGGGTGAAATTCAAGGCGCATTGCCGGGAGCACGGGCATCATCATCATGCCATCTGTCTCCACTGCGAGAAGACGTACGCCGTTCCGTTCTGCCCGCTCGATATTCAAGTGGACCTGCCGCAGGGCTTCAGCGTCGTCAAGCATAAGTTCGAGCTGTTCGGCTATTGCGAGGCATGCGGCGAGCATGCGGAGGCGGGAGGAGACGCTCGATGATGCGCCCCCTGCTGAAGGCGCCGATTCATGTGTATCGCAAGGCGATCTCCCCGCTGCTGCCGCCGATGTGCCGCTACTACCCGAGCTGCTCGGCATACGCGCTCGAGGCGATCGACGTGCACGGTCCGCTCCGGGGCGGCTGGCTCGCGGCGAAGCGGATCGCGCGCTGCCATCCGTTCCATCCGGGCGGCGTCGATCCCGTTCCGCCGAGGCGGGAGCCGTAATCGGCGCCCTCTTGACTTCCGCGGTCGAGAACACTATAGTGTGGAGTAAATAACCGCACATTCGTTTCCATGATGAGATGAGTACGGAGCCGTTCGATTATCCCAGAGAGCCGGGGCAGGTGAAAGCCGGCATAGTCGTCCTTCCGGAAGATGGTCTCGGAGAATTGGCCGTCGAGCGCGCGACCCCGATCGGGTTCGAACGTAAGGCGGGCACGCAGGTCCGGCGTTAACGGAACTGTAGTTCGGCGCCGATCGCCGAACTCGACAAGCCATGGCGGCGCGAGCCCCGTGGAAACTTGGGTGGTACCGCGTGAGTTATCGAAGCTCTCGTCCCTGGATAGGGGCGAGGGCTTTTTCTATTTATCGCAAACGGAGGAATCGAAAACATGAGCGAACCGCGGAAGACGTTTTACATCACGACCCCGATTTATTACCCGAGCGACAAGTTGCATATCGGTCACGCGTACTGTACCGTCGCGGCCGACGTCATGGCGCGATACAAGCGCCTGCGCGGCTACGACGTGCGCTTCTTGACCGGCACGGACGAGCACGGGCAGAAGATCGAGCGCAAGGCGAAGGAGAAGGGCGTCACGCCGCAGCAGTACGTCGACGCGATCGTCGCGGGCATCCAGGACCTATGGACGAAGCTGCAAATTACGCACGACGACTTCATTCGCACGACCGAGGAGCGGCATAAGAAGGCGGTCGAGCGCATTTTCCAACGATTGTTGGATCAAGACGATATCTACCTTGGGACGTACGAAGGATGGTATTGCACGCCGGACGAGGCGTTCTTCACGGAGCGCCAGCTCGTCGACGGCAAGTGTCCGGATTGCGGCCGCGAGGTAGAGAAGGTGAGGGAAGAATGCTATTTCTTCCGGATGAGCAAATACGCGGATCGGTTGCTGCAGTTCTACGAGGATAACCCGGGCTTCATCGAGCCGGAGTCTCGGAAGAACGAAATGATCAACAACTTCATTAAGCCGGGCCTGGAGGATTTGGCGGTCTCGCGCACGACGTTCGATTGGGGCGTGAAGGTGCCGTCCGACCCGAAGCATGTCGTATACGTCTGGATCGACGCGCTGTCGAACTATATTACGGCGCTCGGCTACGGCTCCGAAGACGATGCCTTGTACCGGAACTACTGGCCGGCCGACGTTCACTTGGTCGGGAAAGAAATCGTTCGCTTCCATACGATATATTGGCCGATCATGCTGATGGCGCTCGGTCTCCCGCTGCCGAAGAAGGTGTTCGCGCACGGCTGGTTCGTGACGAAGGAAGGCAAGATGTCGAAGTCGAAGGGCAACGTCATCGATCCCGTCGTGCTCATTGATAAGTACGGGCTGGACGCGCTGCGGTATTTCCTGATGCGCGAGGTGCCGTTCGGCACGGACGGCACGTTCACGCCGGAAGGCTTCATCGAGCGGATCAACTACGATCTGGCGAACGACCTCGGCAATCTGCTGAATCGGACGATCGTCATGATCGACAAATATTTCAACGGGAAAATTCCGGCGTACGTGCCGAACGCGACGCCGTTCGACGCGGCGCTCGTGGAGACGGCGGCCGAGACGGTGCGCAAGGTCGAGGAAGCGATGGACGGGATGCAGTTCTCCGTGGCGCTGACGGCGATCTGGCAGCTGATCTCGCGTACGAACAAGTATATCGACGAGACGCAGCCGTGGAGCCTCGTGAAGGAAGAAGGCAAGCGGGAGCAGCTCGGCTCCGTAATGTACCATCTGGCGGAGAGCTTGCGTATCGTATCGGTGCTGATCCGGCCGTTCATGGTCGCGACGCCGTCGGCGATGCAGGCGCAGCTCGGTCTCGCGGAATCGGACTTCGACTGGGAGAGCGCCGCGACGTTCGGGAAGCTGCCGAGCGGCACGCGGGTGAACAAGGCGGAGCCGATGTTCCCGCGTCTGGACGCGGCGGCGGAAGTCGAATATCTCGTATCGAAAATCAGCGGCGGAGCTGCCCCGGCGCCCGCGGCGGAAGCGCCGCAGCCTGCCGCGGAGACGCCGAAAGGCGCGCCGAAGGACGTCGAGCCGGCGGCGGAGGGCGTCGCGCTCATCGGCATCGACGAGTTCGCGAAGGTCGAGCTGCGCGTCGCGCAAATCGTCGCCGCGGAGCCCGTGCCGAAGGCCGACAAGCTGCTGAAGCTGCAGCTCGATCTCGGCGAAGAGCGACGGCAGGTCGTCTCCGGCATCGCGATGCATTACAAGCCGGAAGCGCTCGTCGGGAAGAAAATCATTTGCGTGACGAACTTAAAGCCGGTAAAGCTGCGGGGCGAGCTGTCCCAAGGCATGATCTTGGCCGCGTCGGCGGGCGACCGATTGACGCTCGCGACCGTCGAAGGCGACATTCCGAACGGCGCGAAGGTTAAATAGTAGAAATTACGATTAAACCGTTGACATATTTCCCGCAGGGCCCGTATAATCTGTAAAGTAAATCGGAACGTTTACGAATAAAAAACGCACAGATATGCGGTGCCTAACGGAGGATACGGATGAAACGGAATGCTTTATTGACGATCGGATTGGCTGCGGCTCTCGCCGCGACGACAGGCTGCGCCTCGCAAAGCGGAGGCGCGATCCAGGAGGAAAAGGTGAACGTCGTGACGTCGTTCTTCCCGCTCTACGACTTCGCGCGTACGATCGGCGGGGAACACGTGAACGCGATCAATATGATTCCGACCGGCGTGGAGCCACACGACTGGACGCCGAAGAGCCAAGACATGGCGAACATCTCGAAAGCGCAAGTGTTCGCTTACCAAGGCGCAGGGTTCGAGGGGTGGACGGAAGACGTGCTCGGCGGCATCGATACGAAGGGGCTCGTCATCGTCGAAGCGAGCCGCGGCATCGAGCTGATGAAAGCGTCGGAAAGCGCGCATGCCGAAGAAGCGCATGCCGAAGAAGCGCATGCCGAAGAAGCGCATGCCGAAGAAGCGCATGCGGACGAGCACGGACACGCGGATGAACACGTTGACGAACACGCGGATGAACACGCGGATGAACACGCCGACGAGCACGCGGACGAACATGCGGACGAGCACGCCGAAGAAGCGCACGCGGATGAGCATGCCGCCGATGACGGTCACGATCATGGCGAGTTCGATCCGCATACGTGGCTCAGCCCTCGGTCCGCGATTCAGATGGCGAGCAACCTGCTGGAAGGGTTGAAGCAGGCCGACCCGGCTCACGCCGACGATTACGAGGCCAACTTCGCCGCGCTCGAGGCGGAGCTCGTCGCGCTCGATCAGGCCTATACGGAACGGTTGTCCAATGCGGCGAACAAGGAGATGGTCGTCTCGCATCAAGCGTTCGGTTATTTGGCACGGGACTACGGCCTCGTGCAGATGCCGATTATGGGCATTACGCCGGACGGGGAGCCGACGGCGCAGGATTTGAAAGCGATCAGCGAATTCGTCAAGGAACATGGCGTATCGTACATTTTCACGGAAGAGCTTGTTTCCGACCAGCTGGCGAAGACGCTCGCGAACGACCTCGGCGTCGAGACGCTGCCGCTGCATCCGCTCGAAGGCTTGACGGAGGCGGAGCAGCAGGCGGGCGAGACGTACGTGACGTTGATGAAGAAAAATTTGGAGCAGCTCGCCAAAGCGCTTCAATAAAGGAGGGGAACGACATATGGCATCGGTGATCGACGTGCGGAACATGAGCTTCTCTTACGACGATAAGAAAGTCATCGAAGACTTGAGCTTTCAGATGAACGCGCGGGATTTCGTCGGGCTGATCGGCTCCAACGGCGCCGGCAAGACGACGCTCTTGA
>JAPSKX010000193.1 GCA_031181325.1 Paenibacillus sp. | reverse complement strand
CGTCGCCGCCGTACTGATCGGACTGGCGGCGACGGTGATGCCGCGAATGTATAACACGCTCTCCGCGAATTCGTAATACGGGATCAACGAAATGACCTTCCAGTTCGTCAGCGGCACCGTCTGGAAAATCATAATTTCGTCGCTCGCCTCGCGGTAGAACGAGCCACTCCCCGCCGCAAGTCGTTCAATGAGATCCCCGTCCAGGAAGGAGGTAACGAGCTGCAGATCGGGATGGGCGATAATCCGCCCCAGCGCGTCGCTGATCAGCGTCATGCCCGACGTCTCGGGGCGATTCTCGTTCACGATGCCGACGACCGGACGAAGGTCGATATCCAGCTTAATGAATCCGATCTCTTGTCCGATGGTCACCTGCTTCACCATCGTCATGACGGGGAGATTTTTCTGAACGTAATTGTCCGAGAACGTCACGTCGAAGTAGATGCCGTTCGGGCCCTCCAGCCTCTCCATGTATTGTTCGTCTTTGAAATCGTACGCCTCCACGAGCTCGTATCCGTTCGTGAAGTGCATCTCGTTGCCGTTCGCATTGGAGAACGTGATCGACAACACCTCCGGGTGCTGGTAAATAAACACCTGAAGATAATTCTTTATGATTTCCTGGAAAATGATGTAGGAGGACAAGTCGTCCCCCGCCTCCACCCGCATCCATCTTTCGGTGTCGCTGTTCGAAGCGATCGATAGAAACCCTAATTGGAAGCCTCGCAAATACCGGTCGACGTTCATATTGACTTGGTTCAAAATTTGATTGCTGAATTGTCGCGCATCCTTCTCGATAATGTCTTTCGTTTGGTAGTACGTGAAGTACACGATGGAAACGACCACGGATAGCAATACAAGAGCGATCATTGTAATCATTTTCCACTTAATGGATCTTCGAACCGACTCAATGAATACCATCGTATGCGCCTCTCTCCGCTGCATTCGTACCATCATAGTACCATGTGAAAAAAAGAAAGGGCGAATGGCCCTTTCTTCCAATTGGTCGCAGCGTATTATTTTTTGGAATTGTAATAATCCGTCATGAGTCGGATCAGCTGATCGCCGCCTTGCGCGCGCCACTTCTCGACGAAGGCGTCCCACGTTTCGTCGACCGGCAGGTTGTTCACGACCACCTCCGCGGCCGTCTCTTGGAACGAATTGAGCAACAGATTTTGCATCTCCTCGTCGAGCGGAGGCATGCCGGCCGCCGCGCTGGTGATCCCTTCCTGATGGGAGAGATCGTACGCGCGACGGAGCTTCTCGCCCGCTTCGCCCGGATATCTCGCTTCGAATGCGGTTTCGTTGATGCCGTGCATCTTGAACGAAGCGCGCCACAGCGTCTGCGCCGCCTCCTCCGTAGCCTCGTCGTATACGATCTTGCCGTTGTCGATCGTATAATTGAGACCTTCCAACCCAAGCTCGGAGAACACTTGCCCTTCCTCGCTCAGCAGCCAATCCATAAACTTGATGGCGGCGACAGGATTCTTGGAGGACTCCAAAATATGGTACGTCGTTCCGACCGTCGCGATGTCCGAGCCGATCGGACCGTCCCAGCCCGCGCCGCGCGGCGTCGCCATCGTCATCATATTCACGCCTTGATCCGGGGACGCGTCGACGATCCGCTTATGGAACGCCCATCCGCCGTCCGGCATGTAGCCGAAGGAGCCTACGCGGCCGGATTCGAACTTCTGCGCCCAGATCGAGGAGGAGTTCGTCAGGAACTCGGAATCCAGCAAACCTTCCTTATACATCGTCTGCAGGAACGCCAGCGGCTGCTTGAATCTCGGGTGCGCGAAGCCCGGGACGATCTCGCCCTCGTTCTCAAAGCCGCTGTACGGCGTCAGGCCCCACATGCCGAAGATCGGATCCATGACCCAGTTGAAGCCTTGGCGCGTCGTGAACGGAATTTCGTCCTTCTCGCCGTTGCCATTCAAGTCGTTGTCCCGGAACGCCCGCAGCACGTTAAGATATTCGTCCGATGTAGTCGGATAGTCCAGGTTCAGCTTCTTCAGCCAATCCTCGCGGATATATAGAAGCCGACTGGACCCCGACTTCGACGGCGCCGGAACGCCGAGAATTTCGCCGTCGACGGTAACGCCGTCCCAGGCGCTCTGCGGGATGTTCGCCTTCAAGTTCGGTCCGTGCTCCTCGATCAGGTCGTTCAGCGGAAGCAGCAGATCCTTCGCGATCGCGCCGGCCCCCGCCTCGAGGCCCGTCCCTTGGAACAAATCCGGGAAATCGCCGGCGGCGAATTTCAATCGCATCTGATCGTTATAGTTCGCCTGCGCGACGAACGTAATGTCCAAGTTCACGCCCGATTTCTCCATCATGTATTGAATGGACGGATCGCTCGCCGGATCGGAAGGCGTGACCTTCGCCAGATCGCTCGTGTACACCTTAATCGTCGGCGGCGCCGCAGGCGCGGCTTGGTCCTGACCGTCCGCCGCATTTTGCCCCTCGTTCGCCGCCGGTTCCGTCGCCGAACCGCTCCCTCCTCCGCAAGCGGTGAGGAACGCCAAGACCGGCACACAGGTCAAGCTCGTCCATCTTTTGATTCGTTTCATGCGCATTCTTCCCCTTTACTATGATGATGTATATATTAGGATGGCGTAATCCGCCGGAGACCCCGAACCAAGAACTACTCTTTCAAGGATCCGAGCATGGCTCCCTTGATGAAGTGCTTTTGGATGAACGGATAAATCATGACGATCGGAGCCGTCGCTACGACGATAGTGGCCATCTGCAAGCCTTGCGGCGAAGTGTCCATGACCGCCGCCGTGCTGATGCCGCGGAAGTTGTCGATCGCGTTCGCGTCCGCGAGCAGGTTGTACATGTATAATTGGAGCGGGTATAAGTCCCGATCGGTAATGTAGATCAACGCCGTGAAATAGCTGTTCCAATGCTGCACCGCATAGAACAGGAGCAGCGTCACCGTGATCGGCAGCGACAACGGAAGGACGATCTTCCATAGGATGCCGTATTCGGACATGCCGTCGATTCTGGCGGCTTCGAACAGCTCCTCGGGAAGCGATCGGAAGAACGTAATGCACAAGATCAGGTTGAACGCGTTGAGCGCCGCCGGTACGATAAGCGACCAGATGCTGTTTATCAGGCCCAGATCGTTAACCAGAAGGTAGTTCGGAACCATCGGCGCCTGGAAGATCATCGTGAAGACGATCATCAAGACGAAGTACCGGCGTCCCATCAAGTATTTTCTCGAGAGCGGGTACGAGGTCAGCATCGTCAGCGCCATATTGACGATCGTACCGACGATGACGAGGAAGACCGATACGCGGAACGACTTCCAGAACGTCTCGTTTTGAATGACGAGCGTAAAGTTATCGAGATTGAAATCCACCGGCCAGATGAACACCTTGGAGTGGATCAAAGCGTTCGTCGAGCTGAACGAGCCGGCGACGACGTGCAGGATCGGGATGACGACGAGCGCCGACATGAGCAGCAGGAAGGCGACATTGCCGAAGTCGAACCATCGCTCCAGCTTCGTAGATTTGATTTTCATGCGTCGCCCCCCTTAATACAGACTCTCGCCGGTAGTAGACTTGCTGACTTTGTTGGCGATCAGCAAGAGAACGAAGCCGACGACCGACTTGAACAATCCGATTGCGGTGGTCAAGCTGTACTGACCTCCGATAATGCCCATCCGGTACGAATACGTATCGAGCACGTCCCCGGTCTTATACGTGAGCTCGTTCAAGAAGATATTGATGTGCTCGACGCCCATGTCGAGGATGTTTCCGATCTTCAGCAGCAGGAGGATCATAATCGCGGGCAGCAATCCGGGCAAGGTTATATGTTGGAACTGCTTGAACCTTCCCGCGCCGTCGATCTTCGCCGCCTCGTACAGCGACGGATTGATGCCGGCGAGCGCGGCGAGGAAGATGATCGCGTTCCATCCCATCTCCTTCCACATGCCGCTGGCGACGATGATCGTGCGGAAATATTCCGCCTTCTGCAAGAAGTTAATTCTGTCGAAGCCCAGCGCTTCGATCATCGTGTTCAGCATCCCCGTCTGCACCGATAAGATCATGTATACGAATCCGTACACCATCGCCCAGGACAGGAAGTGGGGCAAATAGACGATCGTCTGCACGGTTCTCTTGAACGCCATGTTCCGCAGCTCGTTCAACAGAACGGCAAGCAGGATCGGGGCGGGGAACGCGAACAGGATCTGATAGAAACTGATAATCAACGTATTGCTCAGCAATCGCTGCAAATCCGGGAACGTCAGAAACCGCTCGAACCATTTGAACGCGACCCAATCGCTCCCCCAAACTCCTTTGAAAATGTTAAAGTCTTGAAACGCGATCACGCTTCCGAGCATCGGATAGTACTTGAATACCAGGAAATATACGATACCCGGGATCAGCATGATATATAAGGCGCGATGCTGGAACACGAATCGCAAGACCTTGTTTCTTGGCGTCTTCCCGGTTGCGGCGCTTGCGCGAATGGCTTCCATGTTCTCACCTTTTCTAGTTCTGGATGTGTACCCCTTGCTATTCAAATCGTACCCGGCAGCGGGAGTACCAACAATCAGCCGATGTTAAGATTCACTCGGACGATCGTACGAATCGTCCGATCGTTCCGATGCCGATCTTCCTACTGTCTCTTCCTTCGAAGCAAACGCGACTCTTCGCAATAATACACATGCCCATCCGAACCGAGCGTCATGAGCGACGACGGCCGGTCGTCCAACACTTGATGCTCGAGCGTGTCCGGGTCGACGACGACCATGCGGCGACCGACCATCGTAAACAGCAGTCCGTCCGAGCTCCAGCGCAAATAATAGGGACGGAACTTGCTGTACCGATATTCGCTGGGGAAGATCAGCTTGGACTTCACGATGTCGAACGCGGCGGGCTCCATCGCGAAGATCGTCCCGTCGACGACGCCCCATACGTTCCCGTCCGGCCCGACCGACAGCTCGCCGATCATTCGAGGCGGCGCGTCGATCCCCGGAATGTCCGGCGTAAAGCGGGTTACAAGCTTCTTATTCTTCACGTCCCATACGAACAGCTTCGCTTCCGTCTCCGCCGGCTCGATTCCGAGGCCTCCCCATACGGACGTGCCTCCGTACAGCGTGCCTTCGCGGTACGCCAAGCCGACGACGCTCTGGTTCGGCACGAGTCCCGGGTATACGTCCCACCGCTCCTCGGCTTCGTCGTACACCGTCAAGGCGCCGTTCAGCGCTCCGTAATCCGCCGTCGTTCCGATAAACAGCTTCCCGTCCCCCGAAGCGAAGGTGAACGGCCTGTCCTGCCGGCGGCCGATGCGCATCGCGAGCGACGGATTCGCCTCGGCCGACATCGATGCGTCCAATGGTAACTCGGGATCGTATCGGAAGATGTTCGCTTTCGTATACGTGCCGAAGTACACCTTGCCGCCCATGAATCCGATGCCTTCGATCTGCGGAAACCGGGGCAGACTCGCTTCGACCCGGTCGAGCTCGGCGTTGTAGATCGTTAAGCTGCGGTGGTAGCCGCCTATATACAGCTTCCCGCGCCCGTCCGATTCCAGCGACTGAATCGCCAGCGGCTTCGTCGGCAGCGATACGCGGCTCGTCGCCGCCGCATCCGCGGTCGGATCGTAGAACATTACGTCCGCATTCGATGTAACGACGGCCAATACCCGTTCCGTCCTCCCTGCCAAGGCGACCCACGCCATACATTTGATCTTCGGTCGTTCCTCCGTATTCGGGAGCTTCGCATGCGTCGCGACTTCGTTCGTATCCGCGCGGTAGGAATGAATTCGACCGTCGGCGACGAAGTAGAAAGCCCCGTTCGACGGCGCAGGCGGGCTGATGAAGTTATCGGCGGGAAACCGCTTCCGCACGCGCTGCGTCTCGGGCTCGTACACCACCGCTTCCCTGCCGCCGATCGATAGGAACAGCAGCTCCCCGTAAGGCCAGATCCGATCGAGAAACCCCGGTTCCCCGGTGCAGCCTTCTACATGCAGCTCTTGCCTCTCGCCGCTCGCGCGATCGATGCGCTGCAGCGAGATGACGCTGCCGACGCCGCCGTAAATGTAATTCTCCGTCGCGGCTACGCCTCTCGCGTATTGTTCCGTATCCGAGACGGTTCCGAAATCGCGGAAGCGCGCGCGTTCCGGATCGTATTCGAACACCTTCGCGCTCGGGCAGGTCCCTCCGTAGATGCGCCCGTCCGGCGAGCTGGCCAGATCCCACACGAACGGTTCCGCCGGATTGACGCCGATGCATTCCGCGATCCGCTCCATGGGATCGTATCGATACAATCGACCGTCGCCTCCCGTACCCGAGAAATAGACGGTCCCGTCGGGAACGGCGGTCATGCCCCATACGGCGTCCGTATCGGGAATGTCATACTGGAAGGTAACATGCCCCGTCTCCAAATCCGTCGCGTAGAACGTTGCGGGGGAGCCGTTCACGACGAAATACAGCTCCGCCCTTCCCTGCTTCCCCGTTCCGATCGCCGCCGCTTGCCCGACTCTCCCTTGCACGACTTCGCCGAGAAGCTCCGGGGGCCCCAATCGCAGCGCCTCTAACCTGTTTCCCATGATCTCCCACTCCTCATCGCATAAGCGAAGCGTTCCTGTTCTTGATGCCGTGTCCACATTATAGGGTGGTTAACCCTATGAAACAATTAGGCAAATGTCAGATTTCCTCACCCAATGTTACGATGTTTGCCGGGGCGGGCCGAAAAAAAAGAAGCCTCTCCAGATCTTTCTGGAGAGGCTTCCGGGACGTGACCGTTCGCGCGGCGCGCGAGCAGCGTCCCGGGAGGGAAACCGCCAACGAGCGCGAGGGCCGCCGAGCGAATCGGCGACGAACGCTCTCATCGCGCCGCAGCTTCGCCCGGGATCGGGGCGCCGAGGGCGCCATATACATAACGAATCGTGTCCGCGATGACGTCGTCCGGCTGCTGCCGCCCTTCGAGGAACAGCGGTTGGAAGTAGTACGCTCGCTTATGAAACAGCATCGACCCGAGCACCATCAGCAGCGTCGTGTCGAGACAGCGGAATCGGAAGACGCCTTCCTCCCGGCCTCGCTGCAGCAGGTCGCGCAGGATGCGCCAGAACGGGAACGCCAGCTCCTGAATGATCGAGATGCGCGGAGAGCGCATCATGATCTCCTGCTCCATGATCGTCGAGATGTCGGGGTCGCGGAAGATGTACCGCATCGTCTGCTCGATCATCGTCGCCACCCCCTCCGCCGGCCGCCGCAGCTGCTCTCGGAACGGCTCGACGGCGTCCCCGTTCGGGAAAAACTCGTCGAACAGCGCCTTGAACAAATTATCCTTCCCGCCGAAATGATACGACACGAGCGCCACGTTCGCGCCCGCCGCATCGCATACCTGACGCACCGTCGTTCCTTCGAAGCCTTGCTTCGCGAAGAGCGTCTTCGCCGCAAGCAAGATCTTCGTCCGGATGTCCGGCTCGTTCGCCGCCGGCGTCATGCCGCTACCGCCCGCGGCGACGCCTTCATTCGGCGCAAGGCCGTCGCGCCGGCGCTCGCCGCGAGGAACACCGCGATCAGCGTCAGGAGCGAGACGGAAACGCCGGCGACGCTGGGCCCGCCGAACAGCAAGTCCATCAGCCCTTCGACCGCGTACGTCGCGGGCATGACGTCGCCGAGCGAGCGGTAGAAGCCGGAGAGCAGCTCCCGCGGCACCATCGCGCCGGAAGACACAAGCTGCGCGGAAAGCAAAATGATGTTGAACACCATGCCGCCCGGGCCGAACAGCAGCAAGAAGATTTGCGCCATGCTCATGAAGGCGAACAGGAAGAGCGTCTGGAAGCCCCACAGCTCGAGGAAAACATGCCCCGGCGAGCCGCCGAACAGCGTGACGAGGCTGACGCCGAACAGGCCGACGACGACCGCCGTGCCGACGTTAATAAGCTGTCTCGCCCCGAACCGCCGCCACTTGCCGAAGCGGGACGCCAGCGCCTGGGACGACTGCTCCAAGTTCATCGCGAGCAGCATCGAGCCGACGTACGACGCGAGCACCATCATCATCGGCACCATCTGACTGGCGAGGCTCTTCACGGGATTCGAATAGACGACATCGCCCTCGACCCGGGTCGTCAGTCCTTCCGCCATCGCGCCCGCCTGCGCTTCCGGCAGCCGCAGCTGCGCGAGCGCCGCCTTCACGCCGTTCTGCGCCGCCATCGCGTTCACGGTCGTCGTGACCTGCGCCGCCGCGCCCGCCATCATGTTCTTGATCGTGACCGGATTCGATTCGTTAATGTAATAGTGAAGCGTCGCCGTCGATTCGGGCGATGACGCCGCCGCTCCGAAGTCGGCCGGAATATGCACGACCATCTGCA
>JAPSKX010000192.1 GCA_031181325.1 Paenibacillus sp. | reverse complement strand
ATGCCGACGCAGGTGACGAACCACGTGTACCGCGCGGCGAAGGAGCTGTTCCGCGCCCACTGGGACGGGAGGCCGGTCCGCCAGGTGAGCATCGCCCTTGGCGGTCTCGTTCGCGACGATACGTATCAGCTCGAGATCGACGACGAACGGGAGACGTACCGGGCGCTGGAGCGAACGACCGACGCGATCAAGGCGCGGTTCGGCGTATCGTCGCTCGTTCGCGCCGTGTCGGCGGGGCTCGCCGGGCAGGCGTACGGCCGCGCGGCGAAGATCGGCGGACATTACAAGTGATTTCATTGTGGAAACCCAAGAAGGAGGCGCGCCATCATCATGACGATCCGAGGAAAGAAGCTGCGCGGCAACGGAATTTGGGAGGCGTCGCGCATGATGCTGCCGGAGCATAAGACGGCCATACGCAGCCACCGCACGAGATTGAACGAACGCGCGAAGCCGGAGCTCGACGAGCAGCGCATCGAGGAGCTGTCCGCGGCGCTCGCGGAAGCGCTCGAGACCGGGGCCGCTACGGCCGTCACGACGTTCGGCGCTTACGGCGACGAGACGACGGTGGGCGTCGTGGCGAAGATCGACCCGATCGAGCGGTACGTGAAGCTGACGACGGCCGAGGAGACGGCATGGATTCCGTTCGCGGACATCGTGCACGTGTCGTCCCAGCGTTCCGCGCGGCGCAGCGAACCATAGCGGCCGGGCGCGGCGAACGAGCGCCGCGGGAGCCGGACGCGGTGCGAACCTATTGCATTCGGACGGCGTATGGTGTAAGATGCTGAATATTACAGTGCTAGGAGGAATCCGTTGACCGATGGAGCAATAACACTGATTCGTTACGCGACTACTGTCTTGACGCAAGGGATGCGGCAAGCGCTCTGCCTGAGGCGGAGGGAAGCGGAATCGGTGTGCCTTCGGGACCGGACTCCATACGAGGATCGATGCGTTCGTTCGCGCGATCCGCAGGCGGCGAGCCACGACGCTCGCGCATGCGGGCTGCAGCGAGGATGCGCATCTCTTTTCGAACGTCCATGCCGGCACTACCTATATTTCGTTCGCCCGAACGCCCGAAGCGATGAGCTTTCGGGCGTTTTTTATTCACGGTTCCGTAGGGTTATCCTGCGGATGCGACGCGGAATCGTCTCGGGAAACGGACGCCGTCCATAGAAGACGGCGAAACCGCTTTTCCTTGGGCGCGTTTGACCGGATCCGGAGCACCGGCGGATCGACGCGGCCCGGCCCTTACGGCCGCCGCCGCGTCGACACGTACGACAACGGCAAAGGGGAACGACCTGTATGTTTATAGTGAAAACGAAAGACCTCGAGAAGGAATGGAACGGGAAGACGATCTTCAAGGGCGTGACGATGGACATTCGCGAGGGCGAGAAGCTGGCGCTGTTCGGCCGCAACGGCGCCGGTAAGACGACGCTGCTCGCGTTGCTGCGCGGCGACGAGGAGCCGACGGCCGGGACGATCCAGCGATTCGTTCCGGCGGAGGCGTGGGGCTCGCTGGAGCAGCAGCTGCGCGCCGTCGACGACCAAACCGCGATCGATTACGTGCGCGAGGCGGATCCGCGCGTGGCGTCCGCGCGGGCGGAACAGCGCGCGGCCGAACGCGCGCTGCGGGACGCGGCGACGCCCGAGGCGCAGCAGGAAGCCGCGGAACGATACGGCGAAGCGTTAGACGCGTACGAGGCGGCCGGCGGCTATGCTTGGGATGCCGAGGTCGAGCGGGCGCTGCGCGAGGTAGGTCTGCCGCCGGAGACGTGGGAGCGGCCGCTGAGCGCCTTAAGCGGCGGGCAGCAAACCCGCGCGGGACTCGCTCGGCTCGTCGTCCGGAAGCCGAAGGCGCTGTTGCTCGACGAGCCGACGAACCATCTCGACGAGGAGACGCTCGAATGGCTCGAGTCCTGGATTCGCGCTTACCCGGGCGCCGTCCTGCTCGTCTCGCACGACCGGACGTTCCTCGACGCGGTCGCGGAGCGGATCGTCGAGCTGACGCCGGCCGGGACGAAGTCGTACAAGGGGAACTACGCGGCGTTCCGCGAACAGAAGGAGCTGGAGCGGAAGACGCAGGCGGCGCTGTACCGCAAGCAGGAGCAGGAGCGCGAGGCGATTCAAGCGTCGATCCGTATGTACCAACAGTGGTACCTCATGGCGAGCCGCGACGCCGCGAAGGCCGAACTCGGCATCGCGAAGCCGTACTATGCGGCGAGAGCCAATAAGCATACGGCGCGCTACCATGCGAAGGAGAAGGAGCTCGAGCGGCTCGAGCGGAATCGCGTCGACAAGCCGCGAGACCCCGATCGGCTGAAGGTCGAGTTTCGGGAAGGGGCGTTCGAGGCGAAGACGCTGCTGCAGGCCGAGGGCGTCGCGTATCGGTACGAGGGGGGCGCCGCGCCGGTGTTCGCGGGCGGGAGCCTCGCCGTTCGGCGGGGCGAGAAGCTCGCGGTCGTCGGCCCGAACGGGGCCGGGAAGACGACGCTGCTTCGACTGCTGACGGGCGAGCTGGCGCCGACGGCGGGGAGCGTCCGCCGCCATCCGGAGCTGCGCGTCGGCTATTTCTCCCAGCAGCTCGCGCATCTGCGCGAAGAGGAGACGCTGCTGGACAGCCTGCTGCGCGTGCCGGACATGACGGAATCGTTCGCGCGAACGATTCTCGGCTGCTTCTTGTTTCGGCGCGAGGACGTGTTCCGCCGCATCGGCGACCTCAGCATGGGCGAACGATGCCGCGCGGCCTTCCTGCAGCTGTACTTCAGCGGCGCCAACCTGCTGCTGCTCGACGAGCCGACGAACTACCTCGACATCGACACGCGCGAGCGGATGGAGGAGGCGCTGGCGGCATACCCCGGCGCGCTGATCGCGGTATCGCACGACCGGTATTTCCTGCGGGCGGTCGCGTCCCGCGTCGTCTCGCTCGCCGGGGACGGCGGACCCTGGCGCGTGTTCGAGCAGTCGTTCGCCGAATACGAGGCGGAGGAGCCCGCGCCCCCGCCGTCCCCGGAAGCGCTGGAGCGGGACGCCGCGCTGCGACTCGCGGAGATGGAGCGCACGGCGCTTCTGGCGAAGCCGGAGTGGACGGAGGGCGATCGGGAGCGCCTTGCGGAGCTGACGCGCGAAGCGACGCGGTTACGCGGCGGGAGCGCCTGATCCGCCGCCCTCTCCGTCGAGCTTCCGCTTCATCCACCGGTACCCGCGAAGCTGCGCGATGAGCATGTAGTAGATGAACGGGTATAAGAGGAAGGAATAAAATAAATTCCAGTTGCCGTGCCAGACGATGCCGAATTCCTTCGCCGCCCACTCATAGGCGGTAGAGAAGACGGTCCAAGCCAGCCAATAGCCGAGTTTCCGGCGCCGCGTCGAACGGAACGGATACCAGTTGACGATCATGGCGGCCGCCGGGAGATACAGTCCGAAGATGACCAGCAGGGAGGCGAATTCGACTTCATTCACGTAAAACAATCCCCAAGCGCGGAACACGAAGCTCGCGTATAAGTCGACGATCAGGTCGGCGAACAGGGCGAACACGACGGTCGTATACAGTTCGTGCGCAGGGATCCGGCGTTTCATCCGGATCGCTACAAGCGTAAAACAGACGATGGAGACGAACAGAAACGCCCACATGCGAATCCCCTTCCTATGGAAAACGAAGCCGCTCGGCATCCGAGCGGCTTCGTTTCCGTATGCGCGTTAGATAAAACCCGCCCACTCGATGTGCAGCTCCCCGGGCTCTTCCTCGCCGTCTTCCGCAAGCGCGGCTTCCGCGGCCTCCAGCGTTTCGTTGGTTTCGAGCGACACTTCCGTTACTTCGTCATTGTCCGTCATCGTCATGACAGTGATCCTCCTTTCGCGGCCGGTATGCCTTTTTTAATAAACCACAAATAAAACACTCGCGTCATATGGAAGGTGATAAGCAACGTCAGCCAGGTCCAATGCCACGACCAGTGAACGTATCGAAGGAGATCCGTATACCGTTCGATCGCGACTTCCACCGCCGTCATCCATGTCGGGAAGAAGACGTACCACGCCAGCTTTCCCCAAGCGCCGCTGCGTTCCGGGAAACGAAGGTTGAAGGCGACGCAGGTCGCCGGATAGATGAAATACTCGAACGAGAAGCTAGTGAGAGACGCCTTGGGAAATTCCCGAACGGGGTAGGCGATCAGGTCGAATTCGGCGACGAGCAGTCCGATCGGCCACGTGATCACCATTTTGAACATAAAGACGACGAAGGCGTCGCGGATATGTTGCCTCGGCACGGTCAGCGCGAGTAAGACGGCGCCAGCGATCCATGCGCCGACCAGAACGATTCGATCTAAGAGCATGGCCGCGACCTCCTCGAATTGCCTGCGTTTGCGATCAGGGTACGCGATTAGGATGCGCTTCGCGATGGAGGGTTATTCCACGACAAAAAAGCGCAGTGCCGAAGCACTGCGCGTCAAGGTCGCCGGAGCCCGCTTTCGCGGACTCCTTTCATGGGAGAGGAGAAACCGGACGAAGAGCTTATGGGGAAACGTAAGTCTTCTCCGCGGTTGTCTACGACATACATGATGTCGTTAGCTCTATCATTGCCAGTCCGGGAAGTTTTATACATCGACCGCGGAACTTTTTTTCAAATGCCCGCAGGTGTGATACCATATTTTCAATAACAAACAAAATAAAGAGGGTAACGAAGTGAGAGTCATCTCGGGAAGCGCGAAAGGACGGCCGCTCAAGTCGGTGCCGGGCATGGGCACGCGGCCGACGACGGACAAGGTGAAGGAAGCGCTGTTCAGCATGATCGGTCCGTATTTCGACGGCGGCGAGGCGCTCGATCTGTTCGCCGGCTCGGGCGGTCTCGGCATCGAGGCGCTGAGCCGCGGGATGGGACGGGCGGTGTTCGTGGACAGCGATCGGAAGGCGGTCGACACGATCCGCGACAACGCGAAGGCGGCGAAGGTGGAGGCGGCGGCGGAAATCTATCGCAACGACGCGATGCTGGCGCTGAAAGCGCTGGCGAAGCGGGAACGGTCGTTCGATCTGGTGTTCTTGGATCCGCCGTATCGGATGAAGAACGTGCCGGAATACTTAACGTACATGGAAGAACACGGCATGCTGCGCGCGGGAGCGACGGCGGTGGCGGAGCATGAGGCGTCGCACGCGTACCCCGAGCGGTTCGGCGGCTTCGAGCTCCGGCGGCGGGCCGACTACGGCGAGACGGCGGTAAGCATCTACAGCTATACGAAGGAGATGGAGACATGAGCGAGGCGACGACGCCTGACGCGCCGATGAAGGTGGCGGTATATCCGGGGAGCTTCGATCCGGTGACGAACGGGCATCTGGACATTATTCGCCGGGCGGCGAAGCAGTTCGACCGCTTGATCGTCGCGGTACTGAACAATACGTCGAAGAAGCCCCTGTTCACGTTGGACGAGCGGATGGGGCTCTTGCGGGACGTGACGGCGGACTTGCCGAACGTGGAGATCGACGGCTTCCGGGATTTGCTGATCAATTATATGGCGCAGAAGAACGCGCACGTCATCGTACGCGGTCTTCGGGCGGTATCCGATTTCGAATACGAACTGCAGTTGGCGTCGGCGAACCATATGCTGAGCCCCGACGTCGAGACGTTCTTCATGATGACGAGTCCCCAGTATTCGTTCCTGAGCTCGAGCATCGTGAAGGAGATCGCGATGTTCAAGGGCCCGATCTCCGAGCTCGTGCCGCCTCGAATCGAGACGGCGCTTCGGGCGAAATACGACTGATCCCGCCGCCGGCCGCGCATCGCGGTATTATCTAGCCGCGGCGCCGCGGAAGAGGCGAAGGGCGGCCGACAGGGCGAGCGCGGCGAACAAGAAGACGCCGAGCGCCTGAGCGGAAGCGATATAATGCGGCAGCGCGCGGCCGAGCACGGCGATCGGCCCCTCGGGCGCCCCGCCGAGCGTGCCGGCGAACGCTTCCGTCGCGACGCCGAGCCAGCGCAGCAGCGGATTCCAGAGCGCGAGGGCGAGCAAGGCGGCGACGGCCGCATGCGCGAGGCGCGCGAGCAGGAAAGGGACGTAGCGAAGGTCCGTCCCGCCGACCAGGCTTTTCACTTGCGCGTGGACGGAGAGCCCGCCCCAGCCGATGACGGCGCTGAGCAGCGCCGCCGTCCAGGCGCTCGGCGCGGCGCCGTTCGCGATCGCGTAGGCGCCGAGGTGGACCTCGAACAACGCGGCGAGCGAGCCGTCCGCGAGCGCGGGCGGCGCTTCCCGTTGCAGCAGCGTCGGCCACAGCCATTCGACGCCGACGCGAAGCCCGAGCATCGCGGCGAGCTGCGCCAGCACGGAGAAGACGATCATGAGGCCGCCGAGGACGAGCAGCGACTGCACGGCGGAGGCGACCGCGTCGCCGAGCAGCCGGCCGAGCGGGCGCCCGTCCTGACGATGGGCGTCCGCCATGATCGCGAGAATCGAGCGCGGCGGCACGCGTCGCGCGTCGCGCGTTTCCCCGCCGCCGGCGTCTTGGGCGCGGCCGCGGCCGAGCGAGACGCCGACGACGAGCGCGGACAGCAGATGAACGAGCGCGAGCGGCAGACCGAGCTCGGGGCGGCCGAGGAAGCCGGCGGCGACGACGCTCGTCAGGAAGATCGGACTGGCCAGATGCGATAAGGCGAGCAAGCGCTCTCCTTCCGCGCGGCTGACGACGCCGCTGCGTCTTAGGTCCGCCGTCGCTTTCGCGCCGCCCGGGAATCCGGCGGCCAGGCCCATCGCGACGGCCCAGCCGCTCGCGCCGGGGAGGCGGAACAAGAAGCGCATCGCCGGGCTCATGAGGGCGCCGAGCGCGTGTACGACGCCGAAGCCGAGCAGCAGCTCCGAAAGAATGAAGAAGGGAAGCAGCGCCGGGAAGACGAAGTCCCACCAGATCTTCAGCCCGGCGAGCGAAGCGGAGAACGCTTGCCCGGGGTACGCGACGATCAGGGAGACCAACGTAACGGCGGCGATCGCCAGCAGCCCGGTGTGCCATCGGCTTTCGGCGACAGGGTTTCGATTCATGCGTGTGACCCCCGGAGCATACATAAATTTGGTTGGTACCCATTTTACGCGCCCCTCGACGAAAAAAGACCAAGCCCCGCATGCGGAGAGGAGGCTTACCGATGTTCAGACGTCAATGGTACGCATGGCTGAGCGTCGCCTGGCCGGGCATCGCCGGCTTGTTCGCGACGATCGCGATCTGGTTCGCCGTACCGATGCCCTACATCGTCTACGAACCCGGGCCGGCCGCGGCAACGCGTCCGATGGTCGCGACGGCCGGAGCGCCGCAAGCGGCGGACGGGGACGGCGCGTTCCTGATGACGACGGTGCGCTGGACGTATGCGAACGTGTTCAAGTACGTGGAGGCGACGTTCGACGCGCATGCGGAAATATTCGAGAAAGAGACGATTACGCGCGGCGCGAACCGGACGGATTACGTACAGCGGCAGCGGCTGCAGATGCGGGCCTCTCACAGCGATGCGTTGGAAGCCGTATACCGGGCGCTCGACATTCCGTACGAAGCGAAGACGGACCATGTGGTCGTGTTCTCGGTCGTTCCGGGGTTCGCCGCGGACGGCGCGCTGCACCCGGGAGACCGGCTGCTCGCGATCGACGGGCGGACGATCGCGAAGGACGTGGACGTCAGGACGGCGATGGAGGGCAAGGCGGCCGGCGACGTCGCGGAGGTGAAGGTTCGCCGGGGCGACGCGGAACGGACGGTTCGACTGACGCTGCGGGCGCTGCCCGACACGGACCCGCCGCGGGCCGGCATGGGCATCACGTACGGGGTGTTGCAGACGATCGAAAGCGAAGACCCGGCGTATCGGGTCGAGATGAAGGCGGGCTCGATCGGAGGGCCTTCCGCGGGGCTGATGTTCGCGCTGGAGATGTACGACCGCTTCACGGAAGGGGATTTGACCCGGGGCCGACGGATCGCGGGGACGGGCACGATCGCGCCGGACGGGACGGTCGGCGCGATCATTGGCGGCGCTGTCGGCGCGCTGGTCGGGCGCGAGATCGATCGCAGCTGCTGACGCTTCAACGCGCCAGGGATAGGGCGAGTCTTTCGAGGATCATCGTCCAACCCCCTGGCGCGTCCGATCTTCATAGGGCTTCCAGCGAGCCTCCATGCGATGCATCAGCGTGAGCAGGCCCCGTTGCCGTCGGCGGCGACGATGCCGATGCTCATTGGGGATTGCTCCTCGCTGAAGCTGGTCCAGAGGGCGACGGCGAGGCGGCGCGGCCCATCGATCTCGACATATTCGACGGGATGTTCCGCCCGCGCCTCGCCCCTTCGTTCGGCGATCGGGAATCGGCCGCCGACCCGCGGGTCGGCTCACACCTTTCGAATACACCATCTCGGTG
>JAPSKX010000191.1 GCA_031181325.1 Paenibacillus sp. | reverse complement strand
CGTGACCGAAGACAGCGTGCGTATGTCGCTATACGCCAACATCGCCTCGCTTCGCGATCTCGAAGCCGCGCTCGAAGGCGGGGCGGAAGGCGTCGGGTTGTTCCGCACCGAATTCATCTATATGGACCGGGATACGTACCCGTCCGAACAGGAACAATATGAAATCTACTGCCAAGCCGCCTCCTTGTTGGAGGGCAAGCCGCTGACGATCCGCACGCTCGACGTCGGGGGCGACAAGCAGCTGGAATACGCGGATGTCCCGGAGGAGGAAAATCCCGTCTTGGGCTTCCGTTCGATTCGCATCTCGCTGGCGCAGCCGGGCACGTTCAAGACGCAGCTCCGGGCTATCCTGAGAGCCGGGGCTTGCGGCACGGTGCGCGTCATGTTCCCGATGATCCAGTCGGTGGAGCAATTCCGGGCGGCGAGACGCATCTTCGACGAGGCGAAGCGCGAGCTTCGCGCGGAACGCCTCCCCTACGACGAGCATATGCGCGTCGGCATTATGGTCGAGGTGCCGGCCGCGGCGATCGTCGCGGATTTGCTGGCGGCGGAGGTCGATTTCTTCAGCATCGGGACGAACGATTTGACGCAATACGTTCTCGCCGCGGACCGACTCAACGAGCATGTCGCATCGTTGTACGATCCGTTCCATCCTGCCGTCATTCGGATGATCCGGACGGCTGTGGCGGCGGCGCAAGAAGCCGGCATCGGCGTCAGCGTGTGCGGAGAGATGGCCGGCGATCCGCTCGCGCTGCCGATCTGGCTCGGCCTCGGCGTGAAGGAGCTCAGCATGGCGCCCGGACTCATGCTTCCGCTGAAGAGCGAGCTGCTGAAGGCGTCCGCGTCGCGCAGCGCCACGATGTGGAGCGAGCTCGCGAAGCTGGGGACGAGCGCGGACATTCGCGAGGCGCTCGAGCGGTTCGGGGTAGGCTGCGGCTGCCCGACGTAAGGGGCCGGCGACATTTTCCAAGAAGAAAGGAAGTACAGCCATGCGATTAACCGGGAAAAAGGTGCTTAGTCTCGTAGACGAAGAATTCGAGGATTTGGAATTGTGGTACCCGATCTATCGCGTTCGGGAAGAGGGGGCGGAGGTCGTCGTGGCCGGCGCCAAAAAAGGCTTCGCTTACACGGGGAAATACGGCGTGCCGGCGACGTCCGACGTCTCGTTCGCGGAGGTGAACATCGACGAATACGACGGGCTGCTCGTGCCGGGCGGCTGGGCGCCGGATAAGCTGCGGCGATATCCGGAAGTGCTCGCGATGGTGCGCCGGATGGACGAGCGGAAGAAGCCTATCGGTCAGATTTGTCACGCGGGCTGGGTCCTCGTCTCGGCGAAAATCCTGCAAGGCCGCAATGTGACGTCGACGCCGGGCATCCGCGACGATATGGAGAACGCGGGAGCGATCTGGCGGGACGAAGCGGTCGTCGTCGACGGACATCTCGTCTCCAGTCGCCGTCCCCCGGACCTGCCGCCGTACGCGAAGGCGTTCTGCGACAAGCTCGCGGAGGTTTGACCGCAGCCGCTGAGTACGCTTCCAACAACTTCTAAGCGCGTGGCGGAAGGAGTTGCGCGACGTTCCTCGAATACGTAAAAGAGGATTGATAGCGTGAGCAAGTTTGCCATGGCTCTTAGGAGGGCTCGGATTGGAGAAACATTGCGTCTGCGGACATTCGATGTCCATTCGGCTGCGTACGGTCATCTTTTCGAACAAAGTGAAGATCGAGAACGTTCCGATCTACTCCTGCGGCGGCTGCGACCGCAGCGAGGTGCTTCAGGACGTCAAACAAGAGCTTAGTTCGCTGATCCGCCGGCTTGGCCGAAATCCGGAAATACAATCGATTCGCTTTAACGAATCCAACGAATTGGCTTTCCTATTGCACGAAGCGACGAAGAAAGAACGAGCGAACGTTCCGGTGGAGCATATCGTGAAGGAGCGCGTCAACCAGTTATTGGACTTGCTGCTGTTGGCGCAATCGCTCGGCGATGAACCGTGGGCGGAAGACATTCGCGATCGCCTCTCGCAAATCGCGAAAGCCAGCATTCCCACATAGTCGGTTTTCGTCGTGCGCGTCACAAACCTCTTCGGAGGTTTTTTTGTTTTCTACCGGCCGTTCGGGCGCCATCGTTGCGTAAAGTAAAAAATTGTCGTATCATATTTTATTATATCCATTGCTTTCGATGGATTTCGAGTTCCGTGTTACCGAGGAATGGTCTACTACCCGTTGTTCATATCTACAAATTTTCTTTATTGGAGAGAATGCTCGTGACAGTGACAATTTACGACGTGGCTCGGGAAGCCGGGGTATCGATGGCGACGGTCTCGCGCGTTGTGAACAACAACCCGAACGTCAAGCCGCAAACCCGGAAGAAAGTGTTCGAAGCGATCGAAAGACTGGGATACCGGCCGAACGCGGTCGCCCGAGGCCTCGCCAGCAAGAAGACGACGACGGTGGGCGTGGTCATTCCGGATATCTCGAATACGATGTATTCCGAGGTTGTGCGCGGCATCGAGGATATCGCGAACATGTATCATTACAATATGATTCTTTGCAACTCCGACAAGAAGAAAGAGAAGGAAATTCGCGTCATCAACACGCTGCTCGAGAAGCAGGTCGACGGCTTGTTGTTCATGGGCGGCGTCGTGACGGACGAGCATATCGAAGCGTTCCGCACGTCCGTGCCGATCGTGTTGTGCGCGACGACGGACGCGAATCGCGTCATTCCTTCGGTCGATATCGATCACGAAGCGGCGGCGTACGACGCGGTGCAGGTGCTGATCCAGCACGGTCATCGCAATATCGGGATGATCAGCGGCAGCCTGCAGGATCCGTCGAACGGCTTCGCTCGATACCAAGGCTACAAGCGCGCGATCGAGGAAGCGGGCATCCCGTTCCGCGAATCGCATGTACGGGTCGGCAACTATCGCTATGAAGCGGGACTCGACACGATGGACTATTTCCTGCAGCTGCCCGATCGTCCGACGGCGATCTTCGCGGCGAACGACGAGATGGCGATCGGCGCGATTCATGCGATCCAAGACGCCGGATTGCGCGTACCGGAAGATATCGCGGTCATCTCCGTCGACAATGTCCGGATGGCGTCCATGGTACGGCCGCAGCTGTCTACGGTCGCGCAGCCGATGTACGATATCGGCGCGGTGTCGATGCGTTTATTGACGAAGCTTATGAAGAAAGAACCGGTCTCCAATCCGGTCGTCGTCTTGCCTCACGAGACGATTCTGCGTAAATCCGTGGCTCATGTATAATGAGCCCTATTTTTTTGCCCAGGAGGACGTTCGCAAGTGGAATATAAGACAATAGGCGTTATCGGCGCGATGGACGAAGAAGTGGAGCGCTTCCTGCTCCGTATGGAGGGGAACGTTGAGACGGTGAAAGCCGGAATCCGATTTCGGGAAGGCGAGTGGAACGGCAAGCGCGTCATCGTCTGCAAGAGCGGGGTCGGCAAGGTGAATGCCGCCGTGTGCACGCAGCTGCTCGTCGACGCCTTCGGCGTGGAAGCGATTCTGTTCACAGGCGTCGCCGGCGCGGTACACCCGGAGCTGAATATCGGAGACATCGTCGTGTCGACCGACTTGCTGCAGCACGATATGGACGTGACGCCGCTCGGCTTCGGGAAGGGCGTGATCCCGTTCGCCGAGGAGTCGGTCTTCCCGGCCGATCCGACGCTCGTGGAAGCGGCATTGGCCGCGGGGGAGAGCTTGTTTCCAGGCCTGACGCGGACCGGCCGCATTCTGTCCGGAGACCAGTTCGTGGCGAATCGAGACATCGTCGCTGCGCTGCACCGGGAGCATGAAGGGGCGTGCGTCGAGATGGAGGGGGCGGCCGTCGCGCAGGTGTGCCGCATGAACGGGACGCCGTTCGTCGTGCTTCGTTCGATGTCCGACAAGGCGGACGGCTCGGCGCACGTGAACTTCCCGGAATTCACGAAGCTGGCTGCCGAGCGGTCGGCGGCGATCGTCGAGCGGATGCTCGAGGTCTTGTAGGCAACGCCGAAGAGGCGGACGAAGGGGGAAACTCTTCGTCCGCCTCTTTTATTGCGATTTGGGGAAGACGGGGGAGGGAGGGGCGTATGCGTTCCGCGACTCCTTCTCCTTGACTTCCCTTCGCGCAGCAGTTAAGGATAGACGCCGACCTCGGGGGTTATGCCATGCACTACAGGCGAGCCGGCGAGGGTCATATCGAAGTGAGCGACTTTTGCAGCCGTGTTCCCACAACTTTTTATTTCCAATCGAAGCACACGGCTGCAACGGAGCGAACGAAGCGGATGACCCGCGCCATCCCCGCGCGGATGGATGCTGACGCTTTGAACCAGGTTGCAAAAAAAGCTGCCCCGCGGTCGCGACGACCATGGGACAGCTTTCCTACTACGGCTTGAACTGCACCGCCGGCGACGGCGGCGATTCTCCGGCCGTATTGGCAGCGGTGACGCGATACCAGCCGGCGGTCGTCAGCGATAAAAATTCGAACTCCGCGCTTCCGGACACGCCGATCTGATTAAACGGGCCGGCTTCCTCCGGCGCGTAGTAAATGCGGTATTCGTCGACGCTGTCGGCCTCGGCGCTCGCCGGCCATTCCAGCCGTACGCCCATATCCCTCGCGTGCGCCGTAGGAGCGCCCGGCGCCGGCGGCGGCGCCGATCCCTCTTCCCCTGGAAGCTCCTCGATCGGGTCGACCCCGCCTTCCTCCGACGGGAGCGTGATCGGATCGCCCGTATAGACGATCTCGCTCGGCGCGGACTCGTTACCGGCGATGTCGACAGAGGTGATGTAGTACCCGTACACGCGCTCCGAGCCCGCCTGATCGACGAAGGTTAAATCCTCGCCCGTCAGCCGCCTCTTCTCCGGCATCGGCTGGAACGGCCCGCCGTCGACCGAGCGGTAGACGCGGTAACCGGCCACATCACCGTTGTAGCTCTGTCCGAATTGGACCTGTGCGCCCTTCTCCGTCTTCGTCAGCTTCACCCAAGGCGGAGGCGCCGGCGGCATGCCGTTCTCCGTTCTCGGGTCGATATCGGAAGGGGCGTCGCCGTAACCGTCCGTCGGTCGGTACGATTCGAGCGGCCTGCGGCTTGATGCCGGCAGCTTCCCGAGCGCTTCTTCGAGTCGCTTCATCAGTTCGCCGATCGGCTCCTCGCGGCGCACGACGCGCATCTTCTTGATCATGTCGGCGGGGGTTCCGGGCTTCGGCGAATACGCCTTGCCGTCGACGAGCACGACATCGGTTAGACCGAGCACGTCGTCTTGCTTCGTCGGGATGAACTCTCGGTTGAAAATATCGGTGACGGTCAGCTTCTCCTTGGTCACCAGTTCGCTCGGGAGCAGGCCGGAGACGCGCGAGACCGTCTTAGAGACGATGCCCTCCGGCTTCTCGAACGCTTCGGTGACGAACAGATCGGATTTCGCGGCGACCAGTTCGTTCATGACGTCCGCCCACACATACTTCGCGCGGTTTGCTTCCGACAAGGTGGCGTTCTTGTCGTATCCGATCCAAATGCCGAGCGTGACGTCGGGGGAATAGCCGACGAACCACAGGTCGTAATTGTCCGACGTCGTGCCGGTCTTGCCGACGATCGGCACTTTGTCTTCGTGCTCGAACCGGCTCTTGACTCGCGTCGCCGTCCCGTTGGTAATGACCGTACGCAGCATGTCGGTCATCAGGTAGGCCGTCTGCTCGGAGAAGACGCGCTCCGGCTGCACCCGGTGCTCGAAGACGATGTTATCGTTCGAGTCGGTAATTTTCTCGATGAAGTACGCATCCGTGTATAATCCCTTATTGGCGATCGTCGAGTAGGCGTTCGTCAGCTCCTCGACCGAGACGCCGTATTGAAGGCCCCCGATAACGCCCGTGCTGGCGTGATAATCGCTCTCCGTCAGGGTGGTGATGCCGAGCTTCTTCGAAAATTCCCAAGCCTTGTCGATCGTAACCTCGTTCAAGAAGAGCTTAATCGCGGGAATGTTCCACGATTGGTTGAGCGCTTCGCGCGCCGTCACGAGACCGTGATAGCGTCCGTCATGGTTTCTCGGAATGTGCACGCCCTTCTGGCCGTCCGGCAGAATGAGCGGTACGTCGTCGATGACGGAGGCCGGTTGGATGGCGCCGGACTCGAGCGCCGGCAAGTACGCCGCGATCGGCTTCATCGCGGACCCCGGTTGGCGCTGCATCTGCGTCGCATGGTTCAGCTGCTCGAGATAGAAGTCGCGTCCTTCGATCATGCCGAGAATGGCCCCGGTGTCGTTGTCGAGCAGAATGCCGCCGACTTGTTCGACGCCCTTCTTCTCGTGATCCTTGGTAAACAGCTCCGCATTGTCGGAGACGCGGTGCATAGCCTCGTAGACCGTCTTGTCGATCGTCGTATAGATCTTATAACCGCCCCGCAGGAGCGTCTCTCGGGCATCCTTCAACGCTTCCTGATATTCCGCGCTGCGCATATCCTCTGGACCGAGCTCCGGGTTGGTCTGGCGCAGCAGCACCTCGGCGGCTTGCCGTTCGGCTTCGAGCATCAAGTATGGATATGTAGAGTACGCCTTTTTCTTCGGCTTCGCGAGGCTCGCTTGAATGTCGAAGGCCATCGCTTCTTCGTATTGAGCGTCCGTGATTTTCCCGGTGCGCTTCATGTGATGCAATACGAGCTCCTGGCGCTCTTTCGCTTCCTTAAAACCTTCCTCGTCGAATTCGCCCTTGCCCGTGAAGGCGGAGTACGTCGACGGCGACTGCGGCAACCCCGCGAGATAGGCGGCTTGCGCGATGTTCAAGTCGTCCAGCTCTTTGTCGAAGATGCCGGTCGCGGCCGCCTTGATGCCGTACACTTGATACCCGGACGAACCGTTGCCGAACGGGATTTTGTTCAAGTACGCCGCCAATATTTCTTCCTTGGTCATGAACCGCTCCAATCGAAGAGCGAGGAAGATCTCCTTGAACTTGCGGCTGTCGGTACGGTCCAGGTTCAGGAATACGCGTCTCGCGACCTGCTGCGTAATCGTGCTGCCGCCGGTCTGCACGTCTTCGTTCAGCACCTTCTCCTTCACGGCGCGCCCGAGGCTTATGAAGTCGACGCCGATATGATTGTAAAATTCTTCGTCTTCGGTGGCGAGTACGGCGTCTTCCACGATCTTCGGAATGTCTTCGTACTCGATCAAGCGGCGGTCCTCTTCCGTCCGGAGCTGACCGATGATCGTTCCGTCCCGGAAGTAAACGAATCCCGTCTCCGAGTTTTGCTGCATCTCCTGCAGAATCGTCTCCCGACTGCGGACCTCGTCGTCTCGCACGAGCGCCGAGACGTAGCCGGTAACGGCTCCGCCGACGGTGACCGCGCCTACGACGCTCAGAAGGAAAGTCCACTTCACGACGGAGAGCGTCGCTCTCGCCGCGACGGGCATTCGCTTCTTTTTCTTCTTCGGCGCCGCCGAATCCGCGGGATCGGCGGCCGGCAACTTCTCATTCGTATCGGACATGATGGCTTACCTCCCCAAATTCCACCCACATTATAACATAGTACGGCAAGATTGGTCATCGTTCGCTTGCGATCGAGCCCTCTCGACGCGCCTGTCGGGCGCGACGGGGGAGAGGAAGAGCCTCCCGTTGACGCAATAAAAAAACCGGCTCCCGCTTTGGAAAGCGGGGCCGGTTTCGAATTAACGGCTGTAAAACTCGACGATTTGCTTCTCGTCGATTTCTTGCGGAAGCTCGGAACGCTCCGGCTTGCGAGCGAATTTACCTTCGACGGCTGCCTCGTTGTACTCGAGGTAGTTCGGCAAGAAGTTACGGTTCGCGACCGCTTCCTTCACGGAAGCGAGGCTGCGGCTTCTCTCGCGGAGGCCGATCACGTCGCCCGTCTGTACGAGGTAGGAAGCGACGTCGACTTTCTTGCCGTTCACCGTGACGTGACCGTGGGAGACGAGCTGGCGAGCTCCTGCGCGGGAGTTCGCGAAGCCGAGACGGTACACGAGGTTGTCCAACCGGCTCTCGAGAAGAACCATGAAGTTTTCGCCCGTGATGCCTTGCATCTTCGAAGCTTTCTCGAACAAGTTTGCGAACTGCTTCTCGTTAAGGCCGTACATGTGGCGAAGCTTTTGCTTCTCCATCAATTGTACGCCGTAGCCGCTCACTTTTTTCCGTTGGCCGGGGCCGTGTTGTCCCGGAGGGAACGGACGCTTCAATTCTTTGCCGGTGCCGCTGAGGGAGATGCCGAGGCGGCGGCTCAATTTAAACTTAGGACCTGTGTAACGTGCCATAGTTCGTGTTGCTCCTTTGTCATGGGAAATTATTTAGGATGCTCGATTGTCATGTCAGTTTTCCGCGATCGGTGCCGTCTTGCGCCTGTCCGCGCGCGCGAAATGCGCTTATCGAGCGAGTTCAGCCGCTGGCTCGGTAAGGCGTTCAGGAAAGGGTATCGCGAAGGGGTCCGATTTACGTACTCGACTATACATTTTACGTGAC
>JAPSKX010000190.1 GCA_031181325.1 Paenibacillus sp. | reverse complement strand
TACGGATCGATCGTTCGAATCGTCCCGTCTTCGTTGTAGAACAGCTCCGTCATCTTGACGCAGCGCTTCTGATTGACGCCGCCGGATAAGGAGGCGTCGTGATAGAACAAATACCACTTGCCTTGATATTCGACGATGGAATGATGCGTCGTCCAGCCGACGACCGGCGTCAAGATCGTTCCTTTGAAGGCGAACGGTCCGGTCGGGCGGTCGCCGACGGCATACACAAGCTTGTGGGTCGTGCCGGTGGAGTAGGACAAATAATATTTGCCGTTATATTTGTGCATCCACGGTCCTTCGAAGTAGCGGCGGTCCTCGTCGCCGGCTCGGATCGGCCGGCCGTCCTCGTCGACGATCGAGATTTCCCGCGGCGTCTCCGCGAAGGAGAGCATGTCGTCGCTTAAGCGTGCGACGCGAGGTCCGAGCGCGGGCTCGTCGCCGGTCGGGCCGGAGGCGTCTTCGAGGTAGGCGCCGGTTTGCCACTTTTCCAATTGACCTCCCCAGAGCCCGCCGAAATACATATACGCGGACCCGTCGTCGTCCGCGTATACGGCGGGATCGATGCTGAAGCTGCCGGCGATAGGCTGTCGCTGCGGCACGAACGGTCCTTCCGGCTTCTCGCTCGTCGCGACTCCGATGCGGAAGATGCCGTCGTGATCCTTCGCCGGGAAGAACAAGTAATACGTGCCGTTCTTGTACGCGGCGTCGGGGGCCCACAGCTGCTGCTTCGCCCAAGGGATATCCCGCAGATGCAGCGCTTCTCCGTGATCGACGGCCTTCGCGTTCGGATCGTCCATGGAGAGGACATGATAGTCTTCCATCGCGTATTGATCGCCGTTGTCGTTCGATTCTACGTCTTGGTCGAGATCGTGTGACGGGTAAATGTATAGTTTGCCCTCGAAGACGTGGGCCGAAGGATCGGCTGTGTATATATGCGTAACGAGCGGTTCGTTCGACGGTTTCTTCCGATGTTCCATAAGATCGCTCCATTCGGGATGAGATGAAGGGAACGGGAAGCTCCCCTTGTCAACGTATCATAGTTCAGGGAGCGCAACCATGGACGGATTCGCCGTCAAGTTGGACAAATGGCGTATGCGCGCGCTAAGGCAGAAGCGCCAGAAAACGAGACGCAGCCGCCGACATCGGGATCCCTCGCAAGGTGGCGATTCCGATACGGCGCGCGGGAATCGCCGGATCGATCGGTATCTCGACCAGTCGTCCTTCCCGCAGCTCGTCTTGGACGGAGTCTCTGGGGACGAAGGCGAGTCCGAAGCCGCTGCTTGCGAATTGGACGAGCAGATCGATGCTGCCGAGCTCGAATTCCGGCCGAAGCCTTACGCCGTGACGCCGTGCGAACTCGTCCAGGAACCCTCGCGTGCTGCCGCCGGGCTCCAGCATCAACAAGGGGTACTGTTCAAGATCCGCAAGCGGAATAGGTTTCGGCGAATCGGCGGCGATGTCCGGGCGTCCTACGAGACTATCTTGAATGGGCAAGCTCTGCCGGATGTCGATCTTCGAATCCCCGGCGGGCATATTCACGATGCCGAAGTCGATCGCTCCATCCTTCAGCAGCTCGAGCGTCTCCGGCGTCGTCCGATTGGTGACATGAATACGAATGTCGGGAAAGTCTTGATGAAATCTCTCCAGGTGCGGCAGCAGGAAATGCTTGCACAGCGTATCGCTGGCGCCGATTCGGATCTCCCCCTGCGACAATTGGCGCAGATCCGCGAGCTTCTTCGCCCCGGCTTCCAAGAAAGTGAATGCGTCTCGGACGGAGCCGAGCAGCGCTTCGCCCTCGCTAGTCATTCGAACGCCTCGCGCCGTGCGGATGAACAGAGCGCCTCCGAGCGCCGTCTCGAGTTGCTTCAACGTATGGCTGACAGCAGGCTGGGTAATGCGAAGCCGTTCCGCCGCTCCGGTTACGCTGCCGAGCGTCGCCGTCCAGTAAAACACACGATACCATTCCAAGTTGATATCCGAGAGTTGGGTCATTAGGCATCACCTCAATTTATATTTGATATTATTAATATCAATTTTTCTAATGTCATTATTGCAATTATATTTATAGTTGTAACGAAGAACAAGACGGGAGGCCAAGGGATATGACGGTTACGGCGATCGTAGGAGCCAATTGGGGAGACGAGGGCAAGGGGAAAATGACGGATGCCTTAGCGGAGGGGGCGGATTATGTCGTACGTTATCAGGGCGGCAGTAACGCGGGGCATACGATTCTAAACGAATTCGGGAAGTTCGCGCTGCGTCTGCTGCCGTCCGGCGTGTTTCGATCCGGCACAACGAATGTGATCGGACCCGGGACGGCGCTGGACATCGATGTGCTGCTTCGCGAACTGCGAACGCTTCAAGAGAGGGGCGTGCCGGAGCCCCTGCTGCGCGTATCGGACCGGGCGCAAATCGTGCTTCCGGTGCACCGCCTCCTCGACGAGCTGGAGGAAGGACGGCTCGGAGAGAAAAGCTTCGGCTCTACGAGACAGGGCATCGCCCCGTTCTATTCCGACAAATATGCGAAGATCGGGATTCAAGTGTCCGATCTTCGGAACGAACGGCGTCTGCGGGATCGCGTCGAGCGGTTGTTGACCCCCAGGAACGTAATGCTCCAACACCTCTACGACGCCGAACCGGTCTTGGCGGACGAGGCGATGGCCGCACTGTTGGAACGGGCCGAGCTGCTCGGGCCCTATGTCTGCGACACGACCGAACTGTTGCAGGAAGCATACCGGAACGGAAAGACGATCCTGCTGGAGGGACAATTAGGCGCTCTGCGGGACCCGGATCACGGCATCTATCCATATACGACTTCTTCCTCGACTTTGGCGGGATACGCATCCGTCGGCGCGGGGCTGCCTGCGTCGGCGATCGGGAAGGTGCTTGCGGTGGTGAAGTCGTACTCGAGCTGCGTAGGCGCCGGACCGTTCTTGACCGAGCTGGACGGCGAAGTAGGCGAGGAGCTGCGCCGACGCGGAGGCGATGCGGGAGAATACGGCGCGACGACCGGTCGCCCGCGTCGCGTCGGTTGGTTCGATGCGGTCGCGACGCGTTACGGATGTCGTCTGCAAGGAGCGAGCGAGATCGCTTTGACGAATCTCGACGTTCTGGGTTATCTTGACGCGATTCCGGTGTGTACCGGATACCGCTTGGAGGACGGGAGCGTTACGGATCGGTTCCCGACGAGCGCGGCGCTGGGAGGGCAACGCCGGTTTACGACAGCTTGGAGGGCTGGCGAAGCGATATATCCGAGGCTGGATCGTTCGAGGCGCTTCCTGGAGCCGCTCGGCGTTACGTCGAGTTCGTCGAGGCGACGGCGGGCGCACCGGTTGCGTTCGTCTCCGTCGGACCGAGGCGGGATCAGCTCATCGTCCGCCGATAATTCGTATGTCGGATCGGCAACCCTTTCCCCGATGATCTCGTCTAGAGGGTAGGCGAAAACAAGGAAAGAGGGATGAGGTGATCTCATTGCGTCGCGTATGGATCGGAATGGCGCTGCTGTTGCTGTTGGCTGTCGGCGCGGGTTGCCAGGCTCAAGGGAGCGTGGAGGATCCGGCGGTCGGACCGGACCCCGACATCGAAGGGTACGTCGTGAAGCGGGAGACCGGGAGAATGCTGGTCGTCGCGCCGGATCGGGAGGCCATATGGTTTACTTCGGTTCCCGCCAAAGCGAGGGTGGGGCAGATGGTTCAGGTGTGGTACAGCGTATCCGAAGAGTCTTACCCGGCGCGGGCGAAGGCGGATCGGGTGACGATCGTGCTCAGTCCGAAGCCGTCCGGAGCGGATTTATCGGCGGCGGACGCAGTGCGGGAGGCGCTCGTCGCGTACGAGTCGGTTATGGCGCCCGCGGTGCAACGGGTCGATTACGACGCGGCTGCCGATATATGGGACGTAAGGGTCCAAGTCGAAGACGGCGGAGAGGACGTCAAGCAAGTCAAGGACGAGTTGTGATTGTATTGACCCGTTGGAAATTTCAGAATATAATGTAGAAAATCAATGGGTATGCGTAACTGGCGTAACGTGGGTACCACGGGGGAGCGCATACGACTACGGCCGAACGCCTGGGCAGAGGCAAGGGGATGATCCCCTTGCCTCTTTATGTTTTTTACGGATGAACACGAAGAGGAGTGGTTCGAATGAGGAAGCAGCCATTGCTATTGGACGGGAGTGCGGTAGCGGCCGTTATGAAGGAGAGGCTTTCGGGTCGGATCTCGAAGCTCGCGGCGAGAGGCGTCGTCCCGAGACTCGCGACGATTCTCGTCGGCGACGACCCGTCGTCCGCGACGTACGTAAAGATGAAAGGAAACGCTTGCAGAAGGCTCGGCATCGAGTCCGTCCGCGTCGACCTTCCCGCAGCCGCTTCTACGGCGGAAGTGGTTGACGCCATCCATCGTTTGAACGAAGACCCCGCGGTCCATGGGATCTTATTACAGCATCCTGTGCCGCATCGCGTCGACGAGCGCGCGGCGTTCGAAGCGATCGCGATCGATAAGGACGTCGACGGCGTGACGACGCTTGGCTTCGCGAGGAACGCGTTCGGCTTCGCGGACTTCCCGTCATGCACGCCTGCCGCGATCCTTGCCATTCTGGACCATTACGCGTTGCCCGTCGAGGGCAAGCATGCCGTCGTGATCGGGAGAAGCCCGATCCTCGGCAAGCCGGTGTCCCTCATGCTGCTGAACCGGAATGCGACGGTAACGATATGTCATTCTAAGACGGAGAGCTTGGCGGACATCGTCCGCACCGGCGACATTGTCGTTGCGGCGGTGGGCAAGCCGAGGTTCGTGCAAGGCGATTGGATCAAGCCGGGCGCGATCGTGCTCGATGCCGGCTACAACCCGGGGAACGTCGGCGACGTCGACTTCGACGCATGTCTCGCGTACGCTTCCGCCATTACCCCGGTCCCGTCCGGCGTCGGTCCGGTCACGATCGCAACCTTATTGAAGCATACGGTCGAGGCCGCGGAAGGCCGAGGTGTCCGATAGATTTCTTCAATTGCAGGCATCGTCCCGTCCGGAGCGTCACGAGACGATCGACTCCAATTCATCGTAGAGTACGGGGATATTCCGTCGTTGAAGGATGCCTTGATTGGTTCCGGGCTCTATTGGTTCCAGGCGTCGGAGCAGCTTCTCGAGCGACGAGCCGAGGAAGCGCGCGAGCGCTCGCGAGATTCGAAAGCGGAAGTGAACGGCAGTCTGATCATTCATTTCGTCCACGACGACCCGGACCTGACTATTGAGGTCCCGGCCGTACCGGGGCGGAATCGTCGAACGATATGGCGGCGTCGATCCTCCGGCAACGAACGGGGTATCCGGGTCGCCCAAATTATGGTAGAATTTCAATAGGTGAAATCGATCATGGGGAAAGCCGTCTTTATCCTATTGCTCTTATTTTCGGCATTCGCGGGGGCGGGCTGCGCGACCGTCCTGTTAGAGTCTAAGCGAGATCCCGAGATTCGGAAGATGGACCGGGCGATCTCCGCCCTCCGCGCCGCGAGCGAGACGAGCGCGTCGGCGCTGATCGACGGCGCGATTCAAGGCATGGTGGATGCGCTTGGAGACGACTTCTCCGAATATTTGAAACGAGGAACGTCCGTCGCAGCCGCGCATACAGGCATCGGTCTCGAGCTCGGCTCGCATCCGGAGGGCGTCCTCATTAAAGCCGTGTTGAAGGACTCTCCGGGGGAGCTGTCCGGGCTGCGGGCGGGCGACCTCATCGTGGGCGTGGACGACGTCCCGGTCGTCGGCGAGCCGGAAGAGGAGGCGGTCGAGCTGCTCCGCGGCCCGCCGGGGACGAGGGTCGAAGTGTCGGTCTCCCGGCCGGGCCGGAAAGAAACGCTCACGTTCGTGGTTAGACGGGAGAGGATGCCGGAACGAAGCGTCTTCTCGAATTGGGTCTCGGAAGGGATCGGCCGGTTAACGGTACGGAGGTTCAACGATTCGACCAGTGCGGAGCTGACCGAAGCGTTCGGCGCCTTGACAGCGCATCCGCTGGACGGACTGATCGTCGATCTTCGCGGGAACAAGGGAGGCATGATCGCCCCGGCCGTCGAGCTGGCGGATCGGCTGCTCGGAGCGGGCGACGGGATCGTCTGGCTGGAAACCCGCGAGGGAGGAAGGCAGCTGATCGCTGCGACGGAACGGAAGCCCGACGTCTCCGGCGTGCCGCTCGCGGTGCTCGTGGACGAAGAGACGGCAAGCTCCGCCGAGATCGTCGCCGCCGCGCTGCAGCAGTCCGCTCAGGCGGCGGTCGTCGGCCGCAGAACGTACGGGAAGGGGACGGTGCAGACGATCGTCGATTTGTCGGACGGAAGTTACCTGAAGCTGACGTACGCCAAGTGGTTTACTCCGAACGGAGAGTGGCTGCAAGGGAAGGGGATTTCGCCGGACTTGATCGTCGAGACGGAAGACCGCGACGTGGCGACGGCCATGGAATACATACGCGGGAAAAAGTAAGGATGCCAACCGGGACTCTCGTCCGCGGCTGGCTTCTTTCATTTATCGATCATTGATTCGATTTATTTCGTCCGGAGACGTATGACGTTCCAGGACGCTTTGCCGAGCGAGGCGGCGACGCGCGAGCCGTCGACGGTCGCGTTCCCGTTCGCATGAGGGCGAACGGCGTTCGGGGCGGCCGCCGCGTTGACGGCTTTCAGATTGTCGTGTTCCAAGACGAGATGTTCGATCAGCGTGCAGTCTCCGAAGCTTCGCAGGTCCGCTTCGAATGCCAGCGATGCCTCCAAGTGGCGGTTGACCGCGAAGATCGTCACTTCGTCGCCCGCTTCGTCGTACACGGCGACGCTCTCGAGATACGGCACGTCGGTAATTTCCTTCGTGTCGTACTTATCGGACGTCACGAGCGGGACGAGCGCCTGGCCGCGGCCGTACACGGAAGCGTGCAGGTACGGGTAGTAAATCGTCTGCGCCCAGGCGGGACCGCCGTTCTGCGTCATGATCGGCGCGATGACGTTGACGAGCTGCGCGAGGCACGCCATCTTCACGCGGTCCGCATGCTTCAGCAGCGAGATCAGCATGCAGCCGACGACGAGCGCGTCCTCCATCGTGTACACGTCCTCGAGCTGCGGAGGAGCGATCTGCCACGGCTCCAGCTTCTTATCCGATTCGTGGCTGTGGAACCAGACGTTCCATTCATCGAAGGAGAGGTACATCTTCTTCTTCGCGCGTTTCTTCGCCTTCACGTAATCGCAGATCGCCGTTACGCTGTCGATGAATTCGTCCATCTGCAGGGACCGGGCGAGGAACGTCGGGGTATCGTTCTCCGCGTTGCCGTAATACGTGTGCAGCGACAAGTAGTCGACGTGTTCGTACGTATGGTCGAGCACGGTAGCTTCCCAGTCGGCGAACGTCTTCATGCCGAGGGCGGAGCTGCCGCAGGCGACCAATTCGATGGACGGGTCGGTCCACTTCATCACCTTCGCGGCTTCCTGCGCGAGACGGCCGTATTCGTGAGCGGTCTTATGACCGATCTGCCACGGACCGTCCATCTCGTTGCCGAGGCACCACGTCTTGATCTTATGCGGATCTTTGTACCCGTGGCTGATGCGCAGATCGCTCCAGTAGCTGCCGGACGGATGGTTCGCGTATTCTACGACGTTCCGCGCGTCCTCGATGCCTTGCGTTCCGAGGTTGATCGCCCACATGACGTCGGAGCCGGCCGCCTTCGACCAGTCCGCGAATTCGTTCAAGCCGAAGAGGTTCGGCTCGACCGTACGCCACGCGAGCTCGAGCCGCTTGGGCCGATCCGCGACCGGCCCGATGCCGTCCTTCCAATCGTAGCCGGAGACGAAGTTGCCGCCCGGGTACCGGACGATCGGCACGCGCAGGTCGCGGACGAGCTTGAGGACATCCTTGCGGAAGCCCCGCTCGTCGGCTTCGGGATGGCCCGGCTCGTAGATGCCGCCGTACACGGCGCGTCCCAAATGTTCGATGAACGAGCCGTATAAGCGGTCGTCCACTTGTCCGATCGTGAAATCTTTGTCTACGATCATCTTCGCTTTTGTCGTCATGCGTTGCGGCACCTTCTTTGGATTAATGTATATGTTAAACAAATACTAAATGAATACCTATTTATATTAAACGGTATTTGATTGCTTTTTGCAATGGGGAAAATGGAAACCATGAATTCATAAAATAACGAATTCTTGTTCCGAAGCAAGCAAGGAAACGGCTGAACGGGCGGCGGAATCTTAGAAAGTAGAGCGATTTCGACTCGTGCAAAAAAATACTATTGCCGGGGAAACGACCGATCCCTAAAATACATGATAACCGCGACCATGGGCGAAGAACAGGCGATTATGTAAGCGATTTCTATAAAAATATAATGATTGGCAGGTGATTATGGATTGCTCCATCGAGTAAAAACATACGCAACGGCCGGAAAGAAGGGAACCTTTTACTGGAGAAGCTTAATATGGTTTTTGTTCACGACAAGCATCCCGGGGCTCATTATCGGGGGATGCATCTATTGGTTTGCCGTCGGCTCGATCG
>JAPSKX010000189.1 GCA_031181325.1 Paenibacillus sp. | reverse complement strand
AACCGCGTTATAGCGCTTAGAACGCACGCCTCCGCCGCCAACCGCCGTTCTAACCGCGTTTTCGCGCTTAGACCGCTCGCCCCCGCCGCCAACCGCCGTTCTAACCGCGTTTTCGCGCTTAGATCGCTCGCCCCCGCCGCCAACCGCCGTTCTAACCGCGTTTTCGCGCTTAGACCGCTCGCCCCCGCCGCCAACCGCCGTTCTAACCGCGTTTTCGCGCTTAGACCGCTCGCCCCCTACCATTAAAACTTCAGAAATTTTGGTTTAAGTCCTTTCGCGATATGTTCGTTAAGTTTATATGACGTCACTCTCTCCTCTCCCGTACCTACAGATAGGAGAACTTGTAAGTCGAGCAGCTCCTTAAGCAGTTTTCTGGAAGTGTATTCCGTTGTCCTTAGTAAACGCATGATATCATGGAGCGTAAAGGGGGAGTGGAACATGCCGAATGAAATCATTCTCCTCAACTGTTCGTCCTTTAACGTCTCTCTTGGCTCTACCGCCTCCATCCACCGGCGCAGCATCTCTTGACACGCATAGGGGTGGTCCCTAATATCGCTCAACGCAATGCGAAGCACGTCCCACCCCAATATCCGCAATCCGGCATCGCGTCGGCGATCGTCGGCGAAACTCCAGCGGGAAGCCTCTTTCTGATGAGATACGTACCCATCCACCTCTAAGTCCACAAGAACCGGGTACCGCACGATCGCATGATCGGGAAAACGCGTCTTCCCCAATCCGTCGACCACTTCGTATTCCGGAGCCAACATCTCTAAGTCGCCGAATACCGGCCACCAGACATCCCGCAAAAATCGAGTCTCCGCGCACACTTCTTCGCCATCCTCACTCGACGCTCGACGCTCCAACTGCAATCGACGGTCTCCGCTGCTGGCCTTATAGTGTTTCTCGAACCACGCTTCATGCGCCTTATCGAAACTTTGATCCATCCCCATCCCGACCGTTCCCCTCGAACAATAGTTCTTCCGATACCACGCTTCATGCGCCTTATCGATACTTTGATCCATCCCCATTCCCGACCGCTCCTCTCGAACAGTAGTACTCCCGGTACCACGCATCATACGCCCCGTCGAAACTCTGACCCATCCCCATGCCTACCGCTCCTCCCGACCACCGCGCTTCCAATACCACGCTTCATGCGCCCCGATAATTCTAGCTCCTTCTCCGACAGCTATTCCAGAAAAACAAAGCATGCGCTGCCGCCCGGAATCCGGGTGACAGCGCATGCTTTGCACTCAAGGTTTTCTTATGAAGTTACGACGCGGCCTCGCGCAAGCCAAGGCCGAAGCTTACGCGCGCGCAGCCTCGTACGCGGCGATCTTGTCTTCGTGCTGCAGCGTGAGGCCGATGTCGTCGAGCCCTTGCAGCAGGAACTGGCGGCGGTGCTCGTCGAGATCGAACGCGATCGACAGGCCGAACTCGTCGGTGATCGTCTTGTTCTCGAGGTCGACCGTCAGCTTGTAGCCCTCGTGTTTCGCCGTGCGCTGGAACAAGTCTTCGACTTGCTCTTCCGACAGCTTGATCGGCAGAATGCCGTTCTTGAAGCAGTTGTTATAGAAAATGTCCGCGAACGACGGAGCGATGACCACGTTAAACCCGTAGTCGAGAATCGCCCACGGCGCGTGCTCGCGGGAGGAGCCGCAGCCGAAGTTCGCGCGGGAGATCAGAACGGACGCGCCTTGGTAGCGCGGCTGGTTCATCGGGAAGCTCTCGATCACGTTCCCGCTTTCGTCCCAACGCCATTCGAAGAACAAATATTGACCGAAGCCCGTGCGCTCGATGCGCTTAAGGAACTGCTTCGGAATGATCGCGTCCGTGTCGACGTTGACGCGGTCGACCGGGCAAACGAGACCTGTGGATTTCGTGAATGCTTGCATGTTCGTATATCCCCCTTACACGGTTACCGGTTCGGATTTGAATTCCCAGTCGCGCACGTCGACGAAGCGTCCCATGATCGCAGCCGCGGCCGCCATCTCCGGCGACACGAGGTGCGTCCGTCCGCCGCGGCCTTGACGGCCTTCGAAGTTCCGGTTCGACGTCGATGCGCAGCGGTCGCCCGGCGACAACACGTCCGGGTTCATCGCAAGACACATCGAGCAGCCCGCATCGCGCCATTCGAAGCCCGCTTCGATAAAGATCTTATCCAAGCCTTCCTTCTCGGCTTGCAGCTTCACGCGGCCCGAGCCCGGAACGACGATCGCCGTCACGTTCGGCGACACCTTGTAGCCGCGAGCGACTTTCGCCGCCGCGCGAAGGTCCTCGATGCGGCCGTTCGTGCAGGAGCCGATGAACGCCCAGTTGATGGCGATCTTCGTCATCGGCGTGCCCGGCTTCAGATCCATATACTCAAGCGCCTTCTCGGCCGCTTTGCGCTCGTTCTCCGTCGGCAGCTCCGACGGCACCGGCACGTTCGCCAATACGTTCGTGCCCATGCCCGGCGACGTGCCCCACGTCACTTGCGGGATCAACGTCGATGCGTCGAACTCGACCAAGGCGTCGTACGTCGCGCCTTCGTCCGTCGTCAGCGCCTTCCACTTCTCCACCGCCGCGTCGAACGCCGCGCCTTGCGGCACATGCTCGCGTCCGCGGAGGTATTCGAACGTCGTCTCGTCGGGCGCGATCATGCCGGCGCGCGCGCCCGCTTCGATCGACATGTTGCACACCGTCATGCGTTGCTCCATCGAGAGGCCGCGAATCGCTTCGCCCGTGTACTCGACGACGTACCCCGTCGCGAAATCCGTGCCGTACTTGGCGATAATGCCGAGGATGAGGTCCTTCGCGGTTACGCCCGTCGGCAGCTTGCCGTTCACGCGCACTTCCATCGTCTTCGGCTTCGCCTGCTGCAGACATTGCGTCGCGAGCACGTGCTCGACCTCGGACGTGCCGATGCCGAACGCCAGCGCGCCGAACGCGCCGTGCGTCGACGTATGCGAGTCGCCGCACACGATCGTCTTGCCCGGATGCGTAAGGCCGAGCTCCGGCCCCATGACGTGCACGACGCCTTGGTCGATCGAGTTCAAATCGTATAACGTAACGCCGAAATCCTGCGCGTTCTTCGTCAGCGTGTCGACCTGCTGCTTCGAGATCGGATCCGCGATGTTGAAGCGGTCCTTCGTCGGCACGTTGTGGTCCATTGTCGCGAACGTCAAGTCCGGACGGCGCACCTTCCGGCCGGCGAGGCGCAAGCCCTCGAACGCCTGCGGGCTCGTCACTTCGTGCACGAGATGCAAATCGATATAGATGATGCTAGGTTTTCCTTCTTCTTGATGAATGACGTGATTGTCCCAAATTTTCTCGAACAATGTACGTTTCGCCATTCCCGTCACCTCTCCCGTTTTCGTCGATAGATAATTGCAATTCCCTCTGTACTGTATCCTATCATTTCTTTCGTCATTGTTCCAAGATATAATATCTATATATTTGATTGGTAATATCTATAAGGAGGTGCCGAGGAATATGGAATTCCGTCAACTCGGCTATGCCGTACAAATTTATCGCGACAAGAACTTCTCCCGCGCCGCGGAAAAGCTGCACATCGCCCAGCCCTCCCTGAGCCAACAGCTCGCTAAGCTGGAGAAGGAGCTCGGCGTCCCCCTCTTCCATCGGACGACGAACGCCGTCGAGCCGACGCATGCGGGGGAAATCTTCGTAGCTAAAGCTCAGGTCATTCTCGATCTCGTCGAGCAGCTGCGAAGCGAGATGAACGACATCTCGAACTTGAGAAAAGGGAAACTCGTCGTCGGCACCCTGCCGATCACCGGCTCCCACATCCTGCCGCTCGTGCTGCCCGAATTCGCGAAGCGCCATCCCGGCATCGAAATCGCGCTCGTCGAAGACACCAGCGCCAATCTCGAGCAGCTGACCTCGTCGGGCGCCGTCGATCTCGCCCTGCTCTCGCTGCCGATCGAGGAGTCTACGCTCGACTACCGTCCATACGCGACGGAGCTGATTTGCCTTGCGGTGCCGCAGACGCACGAGCTCGCGGAAGCGAGCGAGCCGATCCCGGTGCGGTCGCTCGCGAACGAAGCGTTCATCGTGCTGAAGAAAGGACAGGGCTTCCGCCAGATTACGCAGGATATTTGCGCCGAGGCGGGCTTCTCGCCGAACGTCGTGTTCGAGAGCAGCAACATCGAGACCGTCATGTCGCTCGTGGCCGCCGGCATGGGCGTCGCCTTCATCCCGAATATGATCGCCGAGTCGAAGAAGGGGAAATACGTTCCCGTCTACAAGGCGCTCACCGAACCGGCGCCGAGCCGGACGCTCGTCATCGCCGAACGGCGGGGCCGCTACTTCACGAAGGCGGCCGAGGCGTTCATCGAGACGCTGATGGAAGTGACCGCGTCGCAGCGCCGCCAGGCGCAGTCATAACCGGCTCGCGTCCCGCATACATTCCATTATAACTCTTGTCCACTCACTATGAATTATAAGGAATGATAGCGATGACGAACCCAACGACGCGACTCCTGCTGGCGGAGACGATAATCGACGAACTGCAGCTGCTCCCGGAGCTGCTTCGCAAAGCCGAGATGCGCTACTACACCGCGCAGCACGCTCTGGCCGAGAAGCGCGGCCGCCTCGCCGACGCCGAGTCCGCCTGGACCGCGAACGACGCGGCGCCGTACAACGACGAAGCGGCCCGGCTCGCGGCGTTCCGCGCGTATACCGGGCCGCTTCACGCGGACATTCGACAGGCGCAGGCCGAGGTCGACCGGCTCAAGGCCGAGGTAGACTTCCTGCAGCGGCGTCACGACAACTACCGCGTCATGGCGACGCTCATCGCGAACGGTTAATACAGCTCGGGGCGGCGGTCCTGGAATACCGGAATCGTGCCTCGCACCCGTTCCGCCTCGGCGAGATCGAGCGACGCGCGCAGAATCGTCTCTTCTTCGCCGCCCTCCGCAAGCACGTCGCCCCACGGCGAGACGATCATCGAGTTACCGAAGAACTCGGTGCCGCGGCTGACGCCGACCCGATTGCACGCGACGACGAACATCTGGTTTTCGATCGCGCGCGCGAGCAGCAGCGTCCGCCAGTGATGCAAGCGCGGCTTCGGCCATTGCGCCGGTACGAACAGCACCTTCGCGCCGTCGAGCGCGAGGCGCCGCGTCAGCTCGGGGAAGCGGATGTCGTAGCATACCATCATGCCCGCGTCCTCCCCGTCGATCGACAACCGCCCCCGCTCGCCGCCTTGCTTCAAGTACTTCTCTTCCTCCATCAATCGGAACAGATGAATCTTCGAATATTCCGACGTGCGCGCGCCCGTTCGGTCGTAGACGAAGATCGTGTTCTTCACGCCTCCGTCCGTTCGGTTCGCGACGGAACCCGCAACGATATTCACGGCATGCTTCGCCGCGAAGGCCGACATCAGCGCATGCGTCGGCTCGCCGTCCGCGTCGGCGATGTCTTCGATATTTTCAAGGGAGTATCCCGTATTCCACATCTCCGGCAGCACGAGCACGTCCGGCTTCTCCGCGCCGCCGTTCACGGCTTCTTCCATCCGCGCCAGCGCCCGCTCCCGATTGCGATCCGGCTCCCCGATCGTAACGTCCATTTGAATGACCGCGACTTTCATGGCAATCCGTTCCCCTTTTCCAAAAGTTCAAATGAAGGTTTTCCCCCATCATACGCTTTCGACCGGGGATGTCAAGAATTGTGCGCCTCGAACGAGAGACGTTCGCGCCGCTCCCGGGGCAAACGACCAATCGCGATCGGCGGCTCGACAATATACTGCCTAGAGCGGGGGAAGACGGCTAATATGCTCTGCGCGCCGTAGATGTCCTCCAGCCTGGCCGCCGTGACACGCCAGCGGACCTTCCGAAGCGCCGTCTTCCGGCAGTTCGCCGACAGCCGCTTCGCCAGTCCGGGCCGCGTCGCGATCCGAACGATATATTTCGCGAATCGCGCGGGGCTCTTGTAACGCTTCACGAGATACTTCAGCCGCCTTCGAACGATCCGCGTCGCGCGCATCAGGACGGGAACGCCCTTGCGCGGAACGGCGCGGCACACGATCGTCACCGCATGTCGCTTCGCCAGCTCCCTGGCGATGGACAATATACAGATTTCTACCGACCCGCTTCCGGGCAACGGAAATCGCTCCGGCGCAATCATTGCGATATGCAAGGGAAGCACCAGGTTTCTTCTTTTTTCCATTATCATATGTAGGCGGACGGAAAACGCCAACGACCGGCAATCTTAAGGGGAGAAGGAGATCGGAGATGAAGACGATAGGAATCTTATTGGATAGAAGCGTATTTCGTAGGATCAAGTTCGGAAAAACCGGCAACGAAAAGCTATCGCTCTACAATCGCGCCGCGCGCAAACTGGGGTTGATCCCCGTATACATGTGCTTGGAACATCTTACGCCGTCTTCGAAAACCACGTACGCGTACACCTACGTGAACGGGAGATATGTATATGGCAGCGTTCCCGTTCCCCGCGTGATCCACAATCGTACGCTGCCGGCATCGAAGCGCATGCGGGCGCGCCTTGCGCGATGGACGCGACGCCGCCTTATTTTCAATGCCAAAAATCGATACTCCAAATACCGTATTCACAAGCTGCTGCGGAGCCGCTTCTCGTCGCGCCTGCCGACAACCGTTCCTTATACGAAACCGAATTTGCGGCGCATGATGAATCGATACGATAATCTGTTCCTGAAGCCGCGGAGCAGCAGCGTCGGCAAAGGCATTCTCAATCTTGTCCGCAGGAGCGACGGCCGCTGGAAGGTGCGTTCCGGGCGTAAATCCACAGTCGTCGGACGCGAGCGGGTCGGCAGCCGTCTGAACGCTCTCCGCGTTCGCGGAACCTACTTGATTCAGAGGACGATTCCCCTCGCGAAGTACAAAGGCAGACCTTACGACATCCGAGTCACCGTACAGCGCGGCGACGGCGGCCGCTGGCGGGTGACGGGGATGTTCGGCAAAGTCGCCGGCAGAGGAAAATACGTCACCAACGTCGCGCGGGGAGGCTCCGCCCGGAGCGTCGGTCCGCTGCTTCGGCACAGCTTCCGCGATCCTTCGCGAATCGCGAATCGCGTTCGGCGGGTATCCCTGGATATCGCGCGCGAATTGGGCGCTCGCTTGAACCGCTTGGCGGACGTCGGGCTCGATATCGGGGTGGACGCCGGCGGCAAGCCGTATTTTATCGAGATGAACGGCCGCGACCAACGATACGGCTTCATGAGAGCCAAGATGCCCGGCGCGTTCTATAAAGCCTATGAAACTCCGATCCGCTACGCGAGCTACTTGCTGCGGAAGCGCCGCCCATAGCGCTGATCGCTCATAGCCGGAGCGCCGATTCGAAACTTGCAGTGTGTACAGGGGGGGACGTTTTTGATAAGATAATTAGCATTTACGTCATAGACGGAGGAACGAGCATGAACCATTCGAAGGTGCGTTTTCAACCGGCGGACCGCATGGCGGAGCTGCCGAAGCAATTTTTCGCGTCGCTCGTCAAGAAGGCGAACGCGGCGATCGCCGCCGGCCGGGACGTCATCAACCTCGGGCAAGGCAATCCCGACCGGCCGACGCCGGGCAACGTGGTCGAAGCGATGAAGCAAGGCGCGGAAAACCCGCAATTCCATAGATACTCCCCGTTCACGGGCTACGGCTTCCTGAAGGAGGCGGTCGCGGAGCGATATCGGCTCGATTACGGCGTGACGCTCGATCCGGAAAAGCAAGTGGCGATCCTGTTCGGCGGTAAAGCCGGACTCGTCGAAATCAGCCAAATCATGCTGAATCCGGGCGACGTCGCGCTCGTGCCGGACCCGGGCTACCCCGATTACTGGTCGGGCGTCGCGGTCGCGGGCGGGCGTATGGCGACGATGCCGCTGTCGGAGTCGAACGGCTACCTGCCGGACTACGGCGCGATCGCGAAGAACGATTTAGAAAAGGCTAAACTCCTGTTCGTCAACTATCCGAACAATCCGACGTCCGCGATGGCGCCGGCTTCGTTCTACGAAGACACCGTCGAGTTCGCGGCGAAGCACGGCATTCTCGCCGTATCCGACTTCGCGTACGGCGCGATCGGCTTCGACGGCCGCCGGCCGGTCAGCTTCCTCGAGACGCCCGGCGCGATCGACGTCGGTATCGAAATTTACACTTTGTCCAAAACTTACAATATGGCCGGTTGGCGCGTCGGCTTCGCGATCGGCAACGAGGAAATCGTCGCGCAAATCAACTTGCTGCAGGATCATTTCTACTGCAGCTTGTTCGGCGGCGTACAGTGGGCGGCGCGCGAAGCGCTGCTCGGGCCGCAGGACTCCGTTCGCGCTCTTGTGTCGACGTACGAATCGCGCCGCGACGCGCTGTACGGCGCGCTCGCGGACATCGGCTGGCGGCCGTCGAAGCCGGAGGGCTCCTTCTTCTGCTGGCTGCCGGTGCCGCAGGGCTTTACGTCCGCGTCGTTCGCGGACAAGCTGCTGGACGAGGCCGATATCGTCGTGGCGCCGGGCATCGGCTTCGGCGAGCACGGCGAAGGCTACGTTCGACTCGGGCTGCTGACCGACGAGGCGCGGCTGCGTGAGGCGGCGGCGCGAATCG
>JAPSKX010000188.1 GCA_031181325.1 Paenibacillus sp. | reverse complement strand
ATCAGCGCCTCTCGGAGGAGTCGGAGCTCGACGATCCTCGTCTGCAGCTTCGTCTCGAGCGCCGCTTCGCGAAGGGCTTGTTCCTCCGTAAGACGCGCCTGCTCCCGCTCCAGCTTGGCGATGCGCGCTTGCAGCCGTTCCGCGAGCGCCGACTGCGCCTGCGCCGCTTCCTCGGCCTTCGCCAGCTCGTCCAGCTTCGCCTGCAGCTGCGCCGCCAGCGCCTCTTCCCCGAGCTGCCGCTCTTCCGCGAATCGCGCGTTCTCCGTCTCCAGCGCCGCGATCCGCTCCTGCAGCCGCGCGGCGAACGCCGACTCGTCCTGCGCCTTCTCCGACGCGAGTCTCTCGTTATCCGCCTCGAGCGCCGCGATCCGCTCCTGCAGCTGCGCCGCGAGCGCCGACTGACTGCGCTCCTTCTCCTCCGTCAGCTCGAACGCCTTGCGCAGCTCCTCGATCCGCTGCTTGGACTGCGAAAATTCGCTCTCGAAAGCATCCCACTTCGCTTGAAGCCGGAAGTACTCGTCCGCCATCTGGATGAGCGCCAACACGGCGACCTTCTGCGAGTCGAGCCGGGGATTGCCTTTGGCGATCGTCTCCATATTTTCGTTCACGTAAGCGGAGATGCGGTTCATATACGATTGACTGAACGTTCCGACCATCTTGTAGGTCGTTCCGAAGATATCGATGGTGGTGCGAATCTTTTCTTCCGGATTCACGGGCATGGGCACGCTCCTTTCGACAGCGTTCAACAAAAATGCCGACGCATCGGCAACTTTCGTACGTATTCGATGCGTCGGCAGCAGTTTCCTGCTATTTAGTTTTTACAAGATTATGTTTTTTTGTTATTTCCGGAGCTCGGCGCCGTGCCGCTCCGCGAGCGCCTGCGTCACCGCGTCGTGCGCAAGCGTTACTTCCTCGTCCGTCAGCGTCCGCTCGCCGTGGCGGTAGACGAGCGCCAGCGCGACGCTCTTCTTGTCCGCGCCGAGCCGCTCGCCCATGTAGACGTCGAACACGCGAACCGACTCGAGGAACGCGCCGCCCGCCTCGCGCGCCGAAGCGACGAGGTCGCCCGCCGGCACCGAGCGGTCCACCACGACGGCGATGTCGCGGGACGCCGCCGGGAAGCGCGGCAGCGGCTCGTAGTTCGCCCGCAGCACCGACGCTTCGACGAGCGATTCGAAGTCGAGCTCGAACGCGTACGTATCGTCGAGCTCCCACTCCGCCTGCAGCGCCGGATGGATTTGGCCGATCCGGCCGAGCTTCGCGCGCGAGCCGTCCGCCGACACTGCGTACACGTCCGCGGAGCGGCCCGGATGGAAGCCCTCCGGCGCCGAAGCGACATAGACCGCTTCGATGCCGAGATGCGTCGTCAGCTTCTCGAGCCGGCCCTTCAGGTCGTAGAAGTCGACCTTCGCCCGGCCGCTCTCCGACCAGTTCGCCGCGGAACGAGCGCCGGTGACGACCGCGGCTAACGTCCGCCGCTCGGTCGGCAGCGCCGTCGGCGCGCCCGTCTCCTCGGTCAGGAACACGTTGCCGATCTCGAACAGGGCGACGTCCTCCACGTTGCGGTTGCGGTTATGCACGACCGCCTCGAGCAGATGCGGCAACAGCGAAGTGCGGAGCACGCTGCGCTCTTCGCTCATCGGCATCGCGAGGCGAATGCGTCCCGGCGATTCGAACAGTCCGCCGAGCGCGTCGCGGCGCGCTTCCGACGTGAGCGAGTACGTGACCGCCTCGTGCAGCCCCGCGCCCGTGAGCGCCCGGCGCGTCTCCCGCGCCACGCGCTGCGCCTTCGTGAGCGAGCCCGGCGTCGTCGCGCCTCGCACGAGCGTCGTCGGAATGTTGTCGTAGCCGAACAACCGCGCGATCTCCTCCACGACGTCCACGTCGCGCACCATGTCGGCGCGGCGCAGCGGCGCCGTCACCTCGAGCGAGTCGCCTGCGCCCGCGACCGCGAAGCCGAGCCGCGCGAGCAGCACGCGGATGTCGTCCGCCGTCAGCGACGTGCCGAGCAGGTCGTTCACGCGAGCGACCGTCAGCGGCACCGTTGTCGGCGCAGGCGAGTCCAGCAACGCCTCCGCGTGACCCTCCGTCGCGCGGCCGCCCGCGTACTTGCACAGCAGCGCCGTCGCGCGGTTCAACGCCGGAATGACCGCATCCGGGTTCACTTCCTTCTCGAACCGCAGCGACGCCTCCGAGCGCAGCCCGAGCTGGCGCGACGTGCGGCGCACCGAACGGCCCGCGAAGCGCGCGGATTCCAATACGATCCGCGTCGTGCCCGGCGTCACCTCGGAATCCGCGCCGCCCATCACGCCCGCCAGCGCGATGCCGCGCTCGCCGTCCGTGATCAGCAGCATATGCGGCTCGAGCGCGCGGTCCTGCCCGTCGAGCGTCGTCAGCCGCTCGCCCGCGCGCGCATGGCGCACGACGATCCGGTTGCCGCCGCCGGCGAGCGTATCCGCGTCGAACGCGTGAAGCGGCTGGCCGTACTCGAGCATGACATAGTTCGTAATGTCGACCACGTTGTTGATCGGACGGACGCCCGCCGCCATCAAGCGGTTCTGCATCCACAGCGGCGACGGACCGATCGTGACGCCCTCGACGATGCGCGCCGCGTAATGCGGGCAGTCCTCGCGCGCTTCGATCTCGATGCGCACGCGGTCCGACGTCGGCACGCCCGCCGATACGACGCCTTCGTTCGCGTCCGGCAGCGCGACCTCGCGGCCGAGCAGCGCCGCGACCTCGTACGCGACGCCGATCATGCTGAGGCAGTCGCTCCGATTCGGCGTCAGATCGAGATCCAGCACCTCGTCGTCGATGCCGAGCAGCGCGACCGCGTCCGCGCCGACGGGCGTCCCTTCCGGCAGCACCAAGATGCCTTCCTGAATTTCTTTCGGCAGCAGCTTATCGTTGAGCCCCAGCTCCTTCGCGGAGCAGATCATGCCCATCGACTCGACGCCGCGCAGCTTCGCGCGCTTGATCGCGAGGCCGCCCGGCAGCGACGCGCCCACGAGCGCGACCGGCACCTTCTGGCCCGCCGCCACGTTCGGCGCCCCGCAGACGATCTGCAGATGCTCCGCCTCGCCGACGTCCACCTTGCACACGTTCAGCTTGTCCGCGTCCGGATGCTTCTCCTTCGAGGCCACGTGCCCGACGACGACCTTCACGACGCCCAGATTTCGCGCCTCCACGCCGTCGACCTCCACGCCGCCGCGCGTCAGCTTCTCCGCGAGCGCCTTCGCGGAGACGTCGTTCAAGTTCACATATTGCTCTAACCACTTATATGAGACTAACATTTTCGCCGCTCCCCCTTATCCTCGCGCGAACTGGCTTAAGAACCGCACGTCGTTCGTATAGAAATGACGAATATCCTCGATCCCGTACCGCAGCATGGCGATCCGCTCCACGCCCATGCCGAACGCGAAGCCGCTCACCTCGTTCGGGTCGTAGCCGCTCATCTCGAGCACGCGCGGATGCACCATGCCGGAGCCGAGAATCTCGAGCCAGCCGGACTGCTTGCACACGCGGCAGCCCGTTCCGCCGCAGACGGCGCACGACACGTCGACCTCGACGCTCGGCTCCGTGAACGGGAAGAAGCTCGGCCGCATGCGGATGTTCACGTTCGCGCCGAACATCTCGCGGGCGAATTGGAGCAGCGTCCCCTTCAGATCGCTCATCCGAATGTGCTTGTCGATGACGAGCCCTTCGATCTGCATGAACTGGTGCGAGTGCGTCGGGTCGTCGTCGTCCCGGCGGTACACCTTGCCCGGGCAGATGATCTTGACCGGCACCTGGCCGCCGCGCGCTTCCATCGTCCGGGCCTGCACCGGCGACGTCTGCGTGCGCAGCAGAATGTCTTCCGTAATGAAGAACGAATCCTGCATATCGCGCGCCGGGTGATCCTTCGGCAGGTTCAGCGCCTCGAAGTTATAGTAATCGGTCTCGACCTCGGGCCCTTCCGCCACCGTAAAGCCCATCCCGATGAAGATGTCCTCGATCTCCTGCACGACCTTCGTCAGCGGGTGCAGCGCCCCGTTCGGCGCCGGCCGGCCCGGCAGCGTCACGTCGATCGTCTCCGTCGCGAGGCGGCGCTCCGTCTCCGCGCGCGCGAACGCGGCCGCCTTCTCGTCGATCACGCCCTCGATCGCCGCGCGAACGTCGTTCGCGACCTGTCCGATGAGCGGCCGCTCCTCGGCGGACAACCCGCCCATGCCCCGCAAAATTTCCGTCAACAAGCCCTTCTTGCCGAGATACTTGACCCGCAGCTCGTTCAGCGCGTTCGCGTCGTTCACGCCGGTCAACTCCTGCAGCGCATCCGCGCGCAGCGCCTCCAACCTGTCCTTCATGGCTCATCCTCCTCTTGAACGTAAAAAAAGACCTTCTCTCCCCTATACAAGGGACGAAAAGGTCGCGGTACCACCCTCATTCGCAGCTCGTGCCCCTCACGGACGCCTCGGACTGCGCACTCGAACGGCGAATAACGGCCGCCTGCCGGTCCGCCCTACGCGCGCGCCTGTTCAAGGGCGGTTCGGGCGACTGCTCGGGAGAGAAAGTTCGGCCTCGGGCGACATGCGAAGCGACTCTCAATCTTCGGTCGCTTCTCCCTGTGCAGCGCGGGTCGGGCCTACTGGGCTCCTTCATTGCATGTATTGCTTATGGCTATTCTGCTTATTATAGCGGACCGCTAGATCAACTTCAAGCCGCTGATCAGAATGAGCGCCGCCATGAACGTGCGCAGCGGCCTCCCCGGCACCTTCGCCGACAGCCGGCTGCCGAGAATGACGCCCGGCACCGAACCGAGCAGCAGATTGAACGCGAGCGCATAATTAATATTGCCGTATACGGCGTGAATCGCGCCCGCGGCCGTCACAAGCAGGAACGCGTGGAGAATGTCCGTGCCGACGAGCTCCGCCGCCGTCAGCCGATACAAGTATATCATCGCCAGCGCGAAGAGGCTGCCGGAGCCGATCGACGTGAGACCGACGACGAACCCGAGTACGACGCCGATGAGAATCGTCAGCGCCCTTTTCTGGGAGAGCGGTTTCTCCTGCCAACGGTTCGAGCCCAGCTTCGTGAAGAACTGCTTGAGAATCGTCGCCAGCGCCACGATGACGAGCACGACGCCGAGCGCATGCTTCATGATCGTGTCCTGATGCCCCGCGAGCGGCGGATACGCCTGCAGCAGCAGCACCGCCGCGATCGCGCTCGGCACGCTGCCGATGGCGAGATACTTCACGAGCCCGAGATTGATCGTCTTCTGCCGGATATGCTGGATGCTGCCGAACAGCTTCGTAATCGAGTTATAGAACAGGTCCGTCGCGATCGCGACGCTGGGGGAGATCCCGATCCACATGAGCACCGGGGTCAACAAAGCCGCGCCGCCGACGCCCGTCAGTCCCACCAATGCGCCTACCAGAAAGCCCATTACAACAATTTCCGCTTCCATCGCTATTCACCCCGCCTTATATAAGCGTTCCTTATCGGGAGCATCAAAACCTATGATAGTGTATTCGATGCACCTAGACGGGTGCGGGGCCGCGGACTTAAAGTATTTCCGAAAAAAAGCGAATCGCCTAGAAACTTTCATGCGATGCTGGGCATAGGCGTTCGGGAGACCGCGGCGCGAAATTTCCGTCGTGCGGCGTCGCGGTTCCGTGCGGGGACAGGCCTTGGAGGGCGGATCGTTCGGAAAACGGGGGCGCTTTTCGCCAAAGGGGGAAAAAGACAAGGGGAGAAAAAAAGATTGTTGCCGCTTGCATACTATAGTCTGAATTGTCGCACAATAACCCCATATCCAATGGAGGTGATATCAAATGAGCAAACATTCGAATCCGAGCAGCCTGATCGTCCCTCAAGCCAACGCGGCCATGGATCAACTGAAGCATCAAGTCGCTCAGGAGGTCGGGGTGCAGCTGCCGCCGGACGGCTACTACGGCTACGTCTCGACGCGCGACACCGGCGCCATCGGGGGCCACATGGTGCGCCGCATGGTGCAGATCGCGGAAGAGACGCTGGCGCGGGGCGGCCGCGCGTAAGCCGGCTGCGCTGCGGATTGCGCTGGTACCGGTCTTGGACGACCGAACAATCCTCCTCCTGAGTTACATAAAATCCCCGAGCCGTTGTTGGGGTCGGGGATTTTTTGCGTGCTTGCGAGCGGCGCCTACCGATACGGATGTCCGATATGTCCGCAAAACGCCCGCACCGCCGCCTCCGCATACGACCTCCAGTTCGCGATCAGCTGCCGCACGTCGTCCTTCGGGGAGTCCGCGAAGCCGTACTCGACGATGACCGTCTTCGCGGCGCCGGTGTTGCGATGCATGAAGTAGTAATCCTTCTTTGGGTTGGCGGGCAGCGTCCGGGTGAACACGCGGCGCACGTTCTGCCCCTCGGCGCGGAGCTCGTCGGCGATCCGCTTCGCAAGCGCGTCGCTCGAATGGATCGAATGAATCGTCTCCGCCCCGTCGCCGCCGCCTGCGTTGATATGATTCGAGATGCAATACGCCGCGCCGCTCGCACGGACGATGCGGGCTCGCTCCTGCGGGGAGAGGTACGTATCCTCGAACCGCGTCAACGTCACCGGTATGCGCAGCTCGCGGAACCGTTCCGCTTGGTAGCGCGAGATCGCGAGGACGAGGTCCTTCTCCAGAAACATGTCGTTCGACCCTCCCCCCGGATCCTTCCCTCCGTGGCCCGGATCGAGGATCAGAATCGGCGGCGGCGTGACGGTCGTCATGCTCCCCCCTTCCTGCCGGCGGTTCGCTCGGCCTTCGCCTTGATCTCCGACGCGACGAACTTCAGCACCGCCTGCGGGATGTACTTGCTCCACCCGGCCCGCGCCGCGTTCGCCGTCAAGCTGATATACGTATGGTAGATGAGCCCGAACGTGACGGCATAGAAGAGCAGCCCCGGCGTGCCCAGCGCATGATCGAGCACGTTCGCGAACGCCGGAAAGGCCAGGATGAAGATCGTCCGGAAGACGCCGGCGATGCCGTATTCGGTGCTGTAGCTCCTGTCCTTGTGCGCGGCGGCGATGCCCGTGACCCAGTCCAGCGCGATGACCGCCAGCAGCGCAAGAATGACGCTCGAGCGGCCCGAGCCGTACACCAGGTCCAGCCACATCCCGATCGACCCTCCGAAGACGGCCGCGACCGAATTGTCGAGGCGTCCGAGGTTGTCCAAACTGAGCGCGTTGTAGAATCCATGCATGCGTTCCACCGCCTTAAAATGTAATAGCCCCCGATCGGCTCGGGGGCTTCGGATGATTGGTCTTCAATTCCCTATTATTCTGCCGAAAACAAAAAAAGCCCCTTGTGGGCGTTCGGCGGTCACTCGCCGTCGTCAGTGGACGCTTGCGGTTGGTTGTCGAGTTCAGCCTGCACGGCCGCTCTGTCTTGTTCCGGGACCGACGCTATCGTTCGCCGGCCGGCCTTGATTAACGCAACATAGATCGGGACCATGTTCACGCCGCGCCACCGCCTTCCTTAAGCGCGAGCACACTTTCATAGATGCCCGCCAGCGCTTCCATGACCATGAGCTTATCTTCCCGCTCGACAGCCAGCTGCGCTTCAAGCGCGGCGATCTTCTGCTCCGATGTCGGCGGCGCCGGGACGTTCCGGATGGCGTCGATTTCGTCCTCGGTCATCTCGGTCCCGTCATCCTTGTAATGCTTCGTCGGGTCCGGTTCGCCATAGCCTTCAACATCAACGTCTGTGACGATGGAATCGGAGAAGTCGAACGTGCCGTCTTCGCGGATTTTGAATACTTGTTTCATGTTTCGACCCTCCTTATTGTTCGGCCAAGAAACTAATCATGCTTAAATTCAGTTGAGTTCCTGTCCCGCCAAGAATATTAACTGCTCCGGTGGGTAAAACATCCACTCGCCAACCATTATCATAATAGGCGATTTGTCGTTTCGGTCGATAACCGATGGGTAGATAAAACACGGTAGTTGTTGGTGTTGTTACCCCGTTCCTACACAGACCAACAATATAAACAACTCCGAAATCATCCTTGCGGTAATCCACGCCCAACACGTCGGAATAGTGTTCCCATGCGTTAAGCAATTTCGGACGAATCCACTTACTTTGCTGCTTCCGCGCGTACTCGCTTCGAATCATATCAATCAGCGTCCGTTGCTCGGCTAGGCGCTTCGCGTGGGCCGCGACTTCTTCCGCGAGATTACCGGCATAACTTCCGCCCAACGTGCGCGGCGCGAAACCGAATTTGTACAGGTCGAGTACGAAATAAGAAGCGCTGTACGCGGCGGTCGGGTCGTAATCCGATGCCTTGACGTCTGCCCATGCGGTTCCATAGGCATACCCATTATCGGTGTGATTATTATATAATCTCCAACGACCATCGACCTCGCCATCCTTGTAAATCTCAGAAATAGTTGCGGCACGATAAGCAAAGCTATTTGTCGCTTTTCCTTGGACTCTTCCAGCTTCTAAATATCCGTTGTTTATTCGGTACTCATCTGCTCCGAACACTTTCCCCGGATTCGCGTCCTCATGCAAGATCAACCCCGCGCCGACTTCCAACTGGTTCAACCCTTCGAAAAGCAGTACGTCGCCTTCCGTGTTTGCCGCTTCGAATGTCGGGTTGGCGAGGGTATA
>JAPSKX010000187.1 GCA_031181325.1 Paenibacillus sp. | reverse complement strand
CTGCACAGCAGGATGACGATCATCGCTGCGGAAGCCGTTCTGTAGTTCGTATAGAGAGGCTGCAGATCCTTATAGAAGTAGTCTTCCGGAATGAAGGCGATCAGCGACCAGCCGAGGCGGTTTTTACTCGACTTCACCGCGACGAGTCGATCTTCGCCCACGGATAGCGAGTCTACGCCGATTTTCAACCCGGGAAGCTCCGCCGCGAAATCCGGCGACAGCTCCGGCGGATACGTCCGAGGCTGCAGGGGCAGCAGCTTCTCCCCGGGATCGAGCCGATTGACGATGTTCCCGTTCGCAGTGACGATCGCGAACGATTGATAGATGAGAGGCGCGATGCGGGAAGCCAACAGGTCGAGATTGATTTCCGCGATGACGACGCCTTCGACCGCCTTCGTCCGCTTGTCGATGATCGGCAGCATATAGGCCAACGTATGTCCCGACAACGGGGAGACGTACGGCTCGCTCACCTGAATCGCGCCGTAGTTGTCCAACGCTTGGTCGTATAGACGCTGCAGATGCGGGTTTCCGATAATATCGAAGGGGACTTGCGTATTGGAGTACACTTTCCCGTCGGCTCTCACGAGATATAACGTTCTTGCTACGGAACTGTTGTAATCCGCATAATCTTGCAGCGTGTCGACGGCCGCTTCCTCATTGCCGTCTTCGAGCAGGTCCTGGCGCGTCGCTAGAAGCAGCAGCATATTTTCCACGTTATCTAGACTCGCGTCGATATATTGGTTCGTACGCGCGACGAGCAGCTCGGCGTCGCGCGTCACCTGTTCCTTGAACAGCGACTCGGCTTCGTTCAGATTGCTCCACGCGAGTACGAGAAACAAGGTCAGCGTCACGAAAAACAAGTAGACGAATTGCTTCGTCGCGATGCCGAGCCGGTTATACCATCTCAGCAGGTTCATATCGGGCTCCCCCCGTCCCCGGCGTCGAAGCGAACCGTCGAACGACGGTTTCGTTTCACGTCCGTCGGCGCCGCGCCCGCCCAATTCCGAAACGTGGAGGTGAAGTATCGATAGTTCGGAATGCCCACCGCTTCCGCGACCTCGTATACTTTCAGATTCGAGTGCTTCAGCAGCTCCATCGCCTTCTCCATGCGGAGTCGCGTAATGTATTGATTGACGGATTCTCCGGTTTCGTCCTTGAACAACCGGCTGAAGTATTCCGGCCGAAGACCGAAGCGTTCGGCGATGAAGGGGAGCGACAGGGGATCCTGCAGGCGGTCCCGAATCCACATACGCGCTTCCCGGATTTCCGGGCGGGACTTCATTTCCGGCGCGCCGACGGAACGAACGGTTCGAACGAACGCTTCGACCATTGCATCCAGGTCGAAGGCGGCGGCGACGGCGGCGGCGCTTGCGTACGCCTTCCCTTCCGCCCCACGCTCCGAAATCCATTCCGTCAGCCGCTGCGTCAGCCATTGCTTCAGCGGTCCGGGCCGCACCCGGATCGCCCTGCACCATGCCGCAAGCTCGGTCTCGACGTACAGTGCGAGCCGGTCGGCATCCCATTCGGCTTGGCGAAGCCCCGCGAGCAACGCTCTCCGATGCTCCTCCGTAAATTCCCTCGGAGGCTCCGGCATCGATATATGAATGTATGGCGCACTGTCCGCCATGTAAAACGCGGCTTCCTTCCATGCCGACGTCGCATGGAGGGCCGCCAGCGCATCGGCCGGGCTTCGGATCGCTTCGCTTACGACCGCACGCAAGACGATCTCCCCTTCGTCGACGAGCGAGGTTGCGGCCGCGGCGGAGCGAACCTGCATGAAACATCGCTCGAGGTAAGGCACCGCCGCATTCGCGGCGTCGCATTCGGAGAACCACACCGTATATTCGTCGCTCCCGATCGGAAACCATGCCTCGCAAGCGTCGGTTCGCATCTCGAAGTCGACCAGCGCGGAGCGTACGATATCGTGCGCGAGCAAGCTCGCGTCGGAATGAGCCGGCAGCCACAGCCTTGCGAAGCGATACGGGAAGCGATCGCCGAAGCCGAGCCGCTGCCATTGTTCCCGCTCGAGCGAGACGTCGCGATCGCCGTTCCCCTCGCGGAAATCGGCGAGCAGCGCTTCAAGCCGCTTCGACGCCTTCGCCCGGTTCAGCTTCGACTCTTGCCGCAGATGTCCCCGATGGCGGATCAACGCCTCCTTCGCTTTCCGGATCGCGCTTCCTACCTCTTCTTCGTCGAGCGACACCTTCAAGATGTAATCTTGCGCGCCTAAGCGAATCGCCTCCTTCGCGTACTGGAACTCGCTGTGACAGGTCAGCAAGATCACCTGTACGCCAGGGTAGCGACGGCGCACCTCCTGCAGCAGCGTTAACCCGTCCATCGTCGGCATCGTAATATCCGAGACGATAATATCCGGAGGGAACGGATCGCACATGGCGAGCGCTTCTTCGCCGTTCTCCGCCTCGCCGATCCAGACGGCGCCGCAGTTTTCCCAGGGAAACGCGCGCAGCTCTTCCCGGATCGGAATTTCGTCATCTACGACAAGCACGGTTACGGGATTCGTTGTCATGGGGGAGAAACCTCCTCGATCGATAAAAGTAAGCGTTTGCATAGTTATTATGCTTTTATGCTCCTTTCTCCTGCCGATGCGATCGAGTTCGGCTCGATTCGCAAAAAAAGAAGAGCCGAGCCAGCGAGGACGCCCCCGACTGTCTCGGCTCTCCGAACCCAACGTCGATCAATACACCCGAACCTCTACGATTTCCGCGCGCGGCGAGCCGTTCGTCGATTCCGCCAAGATGCGGATTCGACTCGTGCGGACGCGCTCCGCGAGCTTGTGAACGCGCTTGCGCCGGCGGTTCCCCGACTCCCGGTGCAGCGTCCTCCACTCGCCGTTCGCGAACGCTTGAATGGCATAATCCTTGACCAACTCCGGAATGACGGGGAACGGCGTCCGGTGATGATGCAGATTGATCAGATCCTCGTTGACGTCGTCGTTAAAGACCAATTGGATCTCGTCCGTCTCGACCTCCTCCGGCCAGCTCAGCTCGATCCACTCCGGACGTCCCGGCTTCATCGCGTTCGAGGACCATAAGTTCGGTCCCCCGTACGGGCGGAGATATCCGTTGACGACGTTCGCGGCCCGGTATGCGTTCGTCTCCGACTTCGTCTTCACGCAGAACGGCTGCCTCGCCATTCCGTTCATTCTCCAGACGACGACCTGCTGCAGCAATCGATACTCGAGCTTCGGATCGATGTCGGGCCGCTCCTTCTTGTAAAACGGGAGAACGCCGGTATAAGGCTCCCCGGAGCGGTATAGCTTCGCCGACGCGTTCGCCTTCACGATCAGGAAGGCGTTCTGCGGCGCGTCTGGACGCCAGCGAATGTCGATCGGCACCCACTGCCGGCTTCCTGCCTGCACTTGAACGGAGGACGCGGCCACGCGTTCATGCGGAATGTAATTTTCGGGTCGGCCGGTGTTCCAGAGCTCCACCTCGATCGTGGTCGCCGCATCCGCGTCGAGCAGCAGCTCCACCCCTTCGAGCGACGGGTTCGCCGGGACGAGGACGGCGACGTCGGCCTCCAGCGGCACGCTGTCGTTGGCCGACTCTACAGCGACGGCGGTCAGCTCGCTTGAGGCGGTTACGTTCGCGCGGCGCGCCAGATCGCGCTCGTCCTCGTTACGGATGCCGAGAATCGAAGCGTCCTGACGAAGCATGATCTGCTGCAGCTCTTCCATATGATCGCGCGCGACGTCTCTCGGCGTCACGCTCTTCCGTACGGCTAAGGCCGCGCCGGAGCCGGCCGCTTCGCCAATGACCGCGCACGTCGCCATGACCCTCGTCGTGCCGAACGCGACGTGCGTCGCGCTGATGTTCCGGCCCGCCATCATTAAATTGCGGACGTTCGCGGAATAGAGCGATCGGAACGGAATCGAATAGACGCCGTTCATATGCAAGTGCTTCGAGCCGCTCTCCTCGGCATAGACGCCTTGCGGCGGATGCAGATCGATCGACCATCCGCCGAAGGCGACCCGGTCGGGGAAGGCCTTCTGTTCGAGAATATCGTTCTGGGTAAGGACGTAATCGCCGATGAAGCGTCGATACTCTCGTTTACCCGGCAAGGAGCCGACCCACTCGAGCGTCATCGTCTCCGCATCGAAGTTGCCGGAATTCTTAATGTAATCCCAGATGCCGTAGATGACCGCCCACAGTTCATCGCGGATTCGCTCGTTGTCGTGAACGGTGTCGAGCTCCCCGCCCCACTCGATCCACCAGTAGGCGCATCCGTTATCGCCGCTGCGGATGACGCGGCGCAGCGGGATCGACGTCTTCGCGATGTCCTTGGCGAAGTCCGGGGCTATATATTTCACCGGGTGACCGGCGTCTTTCGTGTAAAACAACAGCGTGCTGCCGAGCGTAATGTCGTCGGCGACATCGGGCGCCCACGCTTCGCCGTATTCCTCGCGCGCTTCGCGGCCCAGCCGGTATTTCGCCCCTGCGAGAAATCCGACGAGTCCGTCGCCGGTGCAGTCCAAGAACACTTCGCTCTCGAATCGAATGCGGCGTTCGGACCCCATCATCCACCCGGTAACGGAGCGAATCGTCCGATCGTCTTCGGGACCGTCGGCTTCGACCTCGTGGACGTCCGTATTCAGAAACAATTGGATATTTTTCTCCGCGCGAACGGTTTGCAGCACCGTTAGATCCCAGAAGTACGGATTGCCTTCGGGGTTGATATACTGATTTTCGACGAACATCTCCCCCATAATGCCCGTCTCCCGAGCGTATCGCTGCGTCCCGTGCGCGGTCGCGCCGCACACCCATACGCGCACCTCGCTGCTCGAGTTGCCTCCGAGCACCGGGCGGTTTTGCACGAGCGCGACCGTTCGTCCGAGCCGAGCGGCCGCGACGGCCGCGCATACGCCCGCCAATCCCCCTCCGACTACCGTAATGTCCGTCGAAACCCTCTCCGTCCTCATAGCCTTCCTCCTGACTTATATTTATTTTCATGATAGTATGAGGTTGGACGGTTGCGAATACATTAATTTTACATCTTGCATATATTTCATTTCACGAAGGAGACATCCTGTGATTCAATCGCTCCAATATGTCTACTGGCTGCGGAAAGCGCAGTTTTTGCTAGAGTCGGATACCTATACGGATTGGGTGCTGTTCGCCGTCGAGGAAGGCGCCTTCCGATACCGGATCGGCGAAGCCGAAGGTACGGCGGAGCCGGGCTCCGTCGTCGCTTGCCCGCCCGGTACGGATTTCTGGCGGCGCGCGTCGAGCCCCGTCAGCTTCCACTTCCTTCGGTTCGGGTTCGAGGAGGAGTCGGCGCCTCCGCCGCTGACTGCCGGACAGCTGCGCGTATCGAGCCCGGCACGGCTCGCCGCGGACGTAGCGCATCTTAGACGAATCGCGCACGACGCCACCTCCGAAGCCGAGGCTTTGCGGCGCCACCTCCTCCAAGATCTGCTCTACTTTTGCTTTCCCGTTCGAGACCGGGAGCCCGATTCGGCCTCTCCGACGGCCGCGGATCCGCTCATGGCAAGCGCCATGTCGACGATCCGGGAGCGAGCGCACGAGCGAACGTTCGGCATCGGGCAAGCCGCCGAGCTCGCGGGGCTGACTCCCGTGCAATTTTCCCGACGGTTCCATGCCGCATTCCGCGTAACGCCGATCCAGTTCTTGACGGATTGCCGCATTCAGCTGGCCAAGGAGCTGCTGGCGAATACGAACCTCACCCTCGATCGAATCGCGGAACGGTGCGGTTACGAGAACGCCTTCTACCTCAGCCGCGTCTTTAAGCGAATGACGCACATCAATCCTTCGGCATACCGGAAGGCTTCGCAGGTTTGAACCGTCGGGAAGACGAAAAGAAGCGCGCCGCTCGCGCGGCGCGCTCCCTCTTACAGCTTATAACGATTCCCCGTTCAAATAGCGATAGAACGGCGGATCGACCCAGAATCGATAGGTTTCCACTTCGACATTCGAATCGAGCGCTTCGAACCCCTCGACGATGTCGTCGGACTTGTCGTTCAGCGAGAACGACTGCGCGTAATACGGACCGTCGCTCTCGATTTTATTGTTCGTGATGACATCGTAGCCTTCCAGCTCCGTGAACGAGTAATACAGCGGCTGCCACCACGAGGAGACGATCAAGCCTGCGGCGTCTTCGCTATTCTTCTTCGCATACGCGAGCACGACGTCTTGGAATTTCGCCTTGTCGGCCGCCGTCTCGAACTCGAACGACAGGTCGTATTCCTTCGCGTAGGCGATATAATTGCCGTTCTCGATCTGGACGACATGATAGCTGTCCGATTGCGTCGGTTCGCCCCATTCTTTCAAATAAATGAACGCCGACGTCTTCGGCTCGAATTGCACCTTCGCGTCCAAGCCTTCGCTGCGAAGCAGTCCGACGAGCTGAATCGCGTGCTCGAGATTGTCGTGGCCGTACGTAAGCGACAACGCCTCGACGAAATTCGGGTCGTATCGCGAATCCTTCAAGTTGTAACCCGTCAGCAAATCTTGCTTCAGCGCGGTGTCGACGACTTCTTGCAGCTCCGGCGCCTTGATCAGGTCCGAAGTTCGATAGGCGTCCTGCAGCTTAATGAAGATGTCCGCGTCGGAGGCCCAACCGAGATAGTGCTTGTACCGATCGGTAAACGTTAGCGTCTTGCCGAGCAGCGTGTCGAGCAGCGCCGACGACGCCGGACCGCCTCCCGCGACCTCCTCGTAAAATTGTGCCGGAAGCAGTCCGACGTCGATCGCAGCGGCCAGCTCCTTCGCGGCTTGCGCGGTGTACGCGGACGGCTTCAGTCCTGCTTTCGTCAGCGCTGCATTCGCCTTCTCCGTCGGATACGAATACGCCAGCTCCTTCAACCCGGACGCCTTCACGGCGAGGTACACCGCCGCAGGAGCCGCAAGCGTCGCTTCCGGCTGCACGGTCGTCGACGTAATGATGCCGGCTCCGAATAAGGCGGCCGATGCCGCATACCACGGGCTGTCGCTGTCGACATCTTCGAAGCCGACCTTCACGGTCGTAGCGTCGAGGTCGAGCGCTTCGCGAATCGCCTCGAGGTACGCTCCCTTCGTTGTCGATGCGGCAAAGTCGATATCGTACTTCGTCTCCAAGAACAAGCCGTAATCGTCGGACGTCTCGACCGACGCGGAGGCGGCCGCGACGGGGAACGCCGCCGCGCAAAGCATCGCGACGGCGGCGCTTCCTGCGGTCAGCTTGCGAAGCAGACGCTTTTCAATCCTTTTCAAAATAATCCCTCCATCCTATAATATTCCACTATTCTACTCGGAATATTGATAGAATGGCAATACAATTATTATTAATCTATTATATATTTAACATCATAAGTAATAAATCGAATTAATCGTGCTGTTCTGATGATTACAGGTTACTTCCCGCTAATATCGGCCAGGTGATCCTTCAGAGCTTGCTGCAGCGTCCCGCGCAGCAGCGCCTTGCCGTCGAAGGATAACGACATGCGGACCATCACCTTCACGATTTCCGGGCGCAATCCGGTGATGACCGTCTGGCAGCCCATCATCTTAATGCCGGCAATGAGACTGATCATCTCTTGAATGACCGTCGGCTCGATTTCGACCACGCCCGATAAATCCATGATCAACGTCTCGAGACGCTGCGTGCCGATTTGCGTAATGACCTTCTCCTGAATCGTGGCGGAACGGTACGAATCGATCGCTCCGATCAGGGGGAGTATCGAGATCGCAGGCGTGAGGGGAATGAGCGGCACCGACAAGTCTTCGACCATCTCCCGTTGCACCCGAATCAGATCGTCTTTATATTGAGAGTAATTAATAAAGAAATGATGCAGGAACATATCCAGCAGTTCGTTGATCCGCTTCTCCATCGTGTAGAAATCTTCGAGCTTGGCGTCTTGGTTTCGGATTCGGTCATAATTGTATAGAAAATCCCATAAGACGCGCCGTACCGCTTGGATCCATTCCAACTTGAACGCAAGCGTCATGGAGTGCCTAGCCCATGCGATGCCTTCCGTCTTGGCGAAGGAAACGACCTCGTGTTCCCTGCTGTCTACGATGTAAAGCACCAGTCTATGCGCATTGTCCATTAGATTGATGTTTCCCACTCGCAAGATTTCGTCGATTTTATCCCTGACGTTGACCGCTTCCTTCAACAGCCTCGATTCGAAATGCTCCCGGTTATGTACGAAGTACGTTTTCAAATCCCAGGACTCTACCAAGTCCAGCTCCAACTTCAGCGCCTCCTTCCGCTTGATCGACCCGGTTTCCTTCGGAAACTTGATCGCGAACGTCGTACCGGCTCCTTCTTCGCTCTCGACGTTGATCGTGCCGTTATGCTGGTAGACGACGGAGAAGACGAGCGTTAACCCCATGCCCGTGCCGTCCGCTTTCGTCGAATAAAACGGCGTCCCCAGCATCTCCATTCTATGCTTCGGAATGCCGATGCCGCTGTCGCGAATATCGATGTAAACGAAGTCGTCGTCCGCGCGATAATCGATCAATATCACTCCCTTGTCGGGAATCGACTCGAAAGCGTTCTTCAACAAGTTAAAGAACGTCTTTTTGAGTTGGTTTCGCTTCCCCTTGACGAAGTGACCCGGCTGATCCAGACGCTTCTCGAGCGTAACGCGGTACATCTGATCCTGGAACAGCTGCGACACCGCTTCGAGCTCGACCGCCAGATCGATCGATT
>JAPSKX010000029.1:13197-37447 GCA_031181325.1 Paenibacillus sp. | reverse complement strand
CGAAAGGGCTGAGAAGTTTGCTTTCTCGTTATCTGGAACTTTGTTAACCTTTTGGAACCGCCGTATGCGGACCCGCATGTACGGTGGTGTGAGAGGACGGGGGCTAGGCGCCCCCTCCTACTCGATTGCCGTTCACCTCACCCACTGCACGACTTCGTCGGCGCAGCGGCGCGTCTTCTCGCGCGGCTCGCGCGCCCGGTAGCCGAAGGCGACCATGCAGCTAAGTCCGAACTCGTTCCCGTTCAGAATGCCGGCGTCTCGCAGCAACGATTCGACGTTCGCCTTCCGAAAGCCTTCGATCGGGCACGAATCGACGCCGATGAGCGCCGCGGCCGTCATCATGTTGCCGAGCGCGATGTACGTCTGGCGGCTCGCCCATTCGAAGATGAGTCGATCGTCTGCGAGCAGCCCGAAATCCTCTTCGAGGAACGTACGATACCGCGCGCGAATGCCGGCGAGCGCCTCCGCCGGCACCTTGCGAACGTCGTTCATGATATGCGCGATATACTCGGATTCCGGCAGGAAGCTGTCCTTCGTGCGCGAGAGCAGCAGCACGAGATGGCTGGCCGTCGGGATGCTCTTCTGGCCGCCCCACGTAATGGGCAGCAGCTTCTCGCGCAGCTCGGCGTTCTGCAGGACGACGAACTTCCACGGCTCGAAGCCGAAGGAGCTCGGCGACAGGCGGCCGGTCTCCAGAATGTAGGCGAAATCATCGTCCGCGATGGGCCGTTCCGGATCGAACTCCTTGCAGGCGTGACGGAAGCGGAACGCGTCCAATACGTCATGTTTATTCATTTGTGTGTCTCCTCCATCCGATAAGGGTCCGCTTTCCATTATAACGTTTTTGGATCCCATTTTCCGATGCATGATATTCGGCGGGAATTATGATAGGATACGGTCGTTGTATATATAGAACACGGGTAGGAGTCGATTACGTCATGACGGGAGCGGCGGAGGCTTCGGCGGGGAGACCGGAGCGTCGGAAGGATTTGAACTTATTTGGATTAACGTGGCCGATTTTTTTTGAAATTTCGTTGTTTATGATGATGGGGACGGCCGACACGATCATGCTGAGCGCCGTGTCGGACGAGGCGGTATCGGCGGTCGGCGTCGCCAATCAATTCATCTTCATCGCGATTCTGATCATGGAAGTCGTCGCGAACGGGGCGGCGCTCGTCGTCGCGCAATATATCGGCGCCCGGCGGCCGGACGAAGCCGCGAAGATCGCGGGTCTGTCCCTTACGCTCAATCTGGGGCTCGGCCTTGCGGTCAGCGCGGCGTTCCTCGGGTTCGGCGATGCGCTGCTGCGGGCGGCGAACCTGCACGGTTCCATCTTGGAAGACGCGCAGACGTACCTCGGCATCGTCGGCGGGTGGCTCGTGCTGCAGGCGCTGATCAACACGATGTCGAGCCTCGTCCGCACGTACGGTTTCACGCGGGAGTCGATGTTCGTCACCCTCGGCATGAACGTACTGCACGTCGCCTTGAACTATGCCCTGATCTTCGGCCATTGGGGCGCGCCCGAGCTCGGCGTGGCGGGGGCGGCCGTCTCGACGGTCATCAGCCGGGGCGTCGCCGCGCTCGTCTTCGTCTGGCTGCTGTACCGCGTCATGGAGGTGCGCATCCGCCTTCGCGATTACGTGACGATGAAGAAGGCGTATCTCGGCGCCGTCTTGAAGCTCGGCATTCCGTCCGGCTTGGAGCAAGTCACTTATCATGCCTGCCAATCGGTGTTCTTGTACTACGTAACGTTCCTCGGCGCGGCGGAGCTGGCGTCCCGGCAATACGCGATGAACATTACGTCGTACATCTTCCTGTTCTGCGCGGCGCTCGGCATGGGCACGGCGATTATCGTCGGCCGCCTTGTCGGGGCGGGCCGCCAAGAGGATGCGTACGTCCGGGTATGGCGCAGCCTGAAGCGGGGCCTCGCCGTGACGATGGCCGTGTGCGCGGTCGTCGTGGCGTTCCGCGGGTCGATCGCGGAGCTGTTCACCGACGATGCCGCGATCGTGGCGCTCGTCTCGCAGGTCATCCTCGTCAGTCTGCTGCTCGAGCCGGGGCGCTGCTTCAATCTTATCTTGATCAACGCGCTGCGGGCGGCGGGAGACGCGAAGATTACTGTGTACATGGGCTTCGTGTCGATGGTCGGCATTTCCTTGCCGCTCGGGTATTACTTAGCGTTCGAAGCGGGACTCGGACTCGTCGGCGTCTTCCTCGCGATCGCGGCGGACGAATGGATTCGCGGCATCGCGATGTGGTTCCGCTGGCGCAGCCGGGCGTGGGAAGGCAAGTCGCTGGTGGCGCCGCCCGGGTCGGAGGCGGGACAGGCCGCGACGGTGTGACGGAGCGGCGCTGCGGCGGACCCGAAGCGGGTCAGGGACGCGCGCGATGCACGGCGAGGTGACCCGGAACGGGTCAAGGCGCCGGAGCGGGTTCATCGGCGATGACGGCGGCGGCGGTCCAAGACGAGAGGTCTTGGGCCGCCGCCGTTTGCGTTACGCCACTTCCGCAGGCGAGGAATTGGATTACGAGCTGATCGCCTACGTTCGGCCGGACTTCCGGGCGCAGCAGGTGAACGACGCGTTCGTCCGTATGCCATGGTTTCACTGGCATCGAGTCATTTTCTGCATGGATCATGAACGTATACGCAGTCCGGGTCATCGATCGCCTTGCGCCTGGACGAACAACGCCTCCCCCTCGACGTATTCCGCATAAGACACGTCGGAAGGCTCGGAGCGCCCCGATCGAGGATACGGGCAGCCGTAAATCCTTGACGTCCCGCCCCCGGTTAATCGACTCTTCCTTGATCACATTGAGGCTTCCGTTCGGCTCGAGGAACGCATATCGCACCTCGCGGACGGAGAAGACGTTCTTCTCCCGCAGCAAGCTGAGCAGTTCGTGGAGGTCGATTCGGTGCTCCCGCAGGATCGACTTGTCGATCCGATTGTCGAAGATGACCATCTTCGCCGTTCCGTCGAAGAACCTTCGGAGCTTCCGCGACCGAAGCGTCGTCTTGTCGATCGCGAAATTCAGCAGCGTCCAGAAGATCAGCGAATACACCATGGACAGCACGTTCACATGCTTATCGTATAACATACTGCCGACGAGATCGGTCAACACGATGGCGGAAATAAAGTCGAAGATCGTCAAGTGCTTCAGCTCGCGTCCCCCGATGAACCTCGTGACGAGGAAGAGGGCGATAAATCCGACGATAAGCTTCACGGTCAACTGCGTAAACGTAGATGAGCGACACCCCGGAATGGATTTCCGTAAACTATCCGCGCGAAGTCCGACATTTATGAATAGATTAGGTAATGATCCGACTTTCTCCTAATGGATATATTATGCTCGGTTGACATCCTGTTCCAGTACTGCTATGGTATGTAGCGAAGGCATTTCGCGGATCCCCGCGAAGTGTCTTTCATTCATTTATGGCCGGATTTACATTTAATGTCTGGAGAAGGGGGAGGTTTCGATGTTATTACGGAAGTCTCTTCATTACCATCCCATGCGGAGAGCTTTCGCGAATCAAGTGGAATATTTGTCGAGGCATCGCTCGCGCTGGGACGAATCGGAGACGATGATCGATCGGTATCTCGAGCGCATCGTCGAATATCGATCGCGCATCGACATTGCCGAATTCCCGAAGCTTCCGTTCGTCGCGATCGGAAGCAAGGTTCGATATATCGAGACGGATACAAACCGTTGGTCGCAGATGTCCTTGTGTTATCCGGAGGACGAACGGGAGGAATGGGGTATGATATCCTTCGCTTCCCCGAACGGAAGGAAGCTGTTGCTGCGACAGGTGGACGATGTGCTGCTGTTGGACGGGGAAGGCGGTCCGGTCCGGGTTTGCATTCGTTCGATCGAGTGTACGGGGCAACTCGCGGGGAAGGGGAGTCTGGAATGACGCGCAGCGAACGAGGCGCAAGAGTCGGAGCTCCCGGCCGGCAGCGTTCGAATCGCGTTCGGTTCGCGCCGCAGGCCGGGGCGGGGAGTTATCGTCCCAGCCCCGCGAATAGCTCGCGCAGCGGCGCCTCGAGCCGCCGAAGCCGCTCGAGCGAGCGGGCCGAGCCGGCGGCGACGCTGCGCAGCGGCTCGGGGCCTTCGATACGATCGCGCCAGCGGCCGAGGAAGTGCAGAACGACGTCGACGCGCCGCAGCCGGAGGAGCAGCGGGAGCGCCGCGATTTCCGCGGGCGTCAGCCGGGCGGCGGACGCGTAGCCGTCCGCGAAGGCGGACATGCGGCGCAGGACGTCTTCGTCGGTTTCCGCGTCGGCGAGATCCGACAAGCACACCGCCGGTTCCATCGCGCGCAGGTCGACCGTGACGAACTCGAAGTCGAGCAGCGCCGCGATGTCGTCCCGGCCGGCGACGGCCAAGGCGTTCGACGCGTTCAGGTCCCCATGCACGAGCTGATGCGGCAGCGCGCGCAGGGCGGGGATCTCCCGGCGCGCGTCGCGCAGCGCCTCGCCGACGAGGCGCAGCTCGCCCGCTATGTCGGCGAAGTCCTCCGGCGGCGTGCCGAAGAAGCGGTCGGCGTCCTCGGGCGTAATGCTCGGATGGGCGGCGTCGAGCTCGTAGTACGGTCGGTATGCCGGCTGCGCCGCGACGCGAACGCGCGCGAGCGCCGCGGTCAGCTCGCCGGCCGCGCGGCCGAACGCGCGAAGGGAGGCCGGCCGCTCGAGCGCAGGGCGCTCGCCCTCGATGTAGCCGAAGAGCGCGGCGAGCCGCCCGTCCGCGAGGCGCACGACCGTCTCGCCGCTCTCCGGCGTTCGCGCCGGGCGCGGCACGGCGAACGGCAGCGCCGCCGCCTCGTTCAGCGCGAGCAGCACGGCGTGCTCGTAGCGGACTTTGTCCGAATCGCGATGCGTCTCGTACACGCGCAGCACGTATCGTCGCCCGTCCAGTCGGACGAACCGCGTCGTGTTGTTCATGCCGCTCGCGCCGGGCGCCCAGACCGCAGCCGCGCCGGGGAAAAACCGCGCGAGCGCTTCGCGGACCGGGTGATCCTCTTGCTTGCTCATACCGCTTCCGGCGCGACCTTCGCCGCCTTGACGGCATACACCGCGCTCTTCGAGCCGATGACGAACGGCGGCTTGCCGTTCTCGCGCTCGCGGCGATGCCCCTCGAGATGCGGCTCGCTAACCTCCCAAGCCTTCCAATGCGCCTCCGACGCCCAACGAATCATGACGATCACTTCTTGTTCGCCCTTCGACGGCCGCTTCGCCATGACGGTCAAGTCGACGAATCCTTCGGCCTTCTCGACCGCGGCGGGCGCCGTAAACCGTGCCGCGACTTGATCGGCGTAGCCTTCTTGGACGACGATCGTCAACATCTCGATATGCATAAGTAAGCCTCCAGCTCCGATGGAATGATTGCTGTCCCCATTTTATTGATAATCATTCTCAATGTCAAACCGATCAGCGAAAGAATGTGGTATATTGATGGGAAAAGCGTTCGAAAGGAGATCGCCGTGTCGAAGGCGGATAACATGTTAGCGATTCTGTGGCAGCTCCGCACGCGGCAGCGCGTGACGGCGAAGCAGCTCGCGGCTTCGCTCGAAATTCATGTGCTTCGCGGTGCTCGAGCCCGCGTCGCTTATCGATTCCGTGCTCGCGGTGTTGGACCGGCTGCGGCCGCATTACGAAACAATGCGGGCGCCTTCGGATTCGCTGACCGAAACTGTCAGGGATACTAAGGTATGATGGGAGTAATCGGACAGGTGGCAAGGAAACGATGAAGAGAATAGAGGGAAGAGGTGCGAACGGGATGACGATGCAAACGACGAAAGAAGAGGCGCTGCGATCGACGCTAGAGCTGTTCGAATATCATGCGTGGGCGAACGACAGGCTGTTCCGGCATCTGGAGACGCTGCCGGAAGCGACGTGGACGGAGCCGGCGGCGAGCGGTTATCCGACGATTCGGGCGACGCTCGCGCATATGTACGCGATGGATCGCACGTGGCTGCATGCGATCGCCCAAGATCTCGCGTTCGAAGAGGTCGCGGCGCGTATCCCGCAGTGGGACGCGGAGGCGAAGGCGGCCGGGCCGCGGGAGATGGAGGCGCTGTTCCGGGCGGCGGCCGAGGACTTTCGCGGCATGCTTCGCGGCATAGAGGACCTTGCGGCCGCGCGGGAATACGCTCACCCGTACTTAGGCGTTCTCCGCGCCGCGCCGCGCGAGCTTGTAACGCATGTCGTAAACCACGGGACGTACCACCGGGGCAACGCGACGGCCATGCTGCGGCAGCTGGGACATCCCGGACCGTCCACAGACTATATCTACTATCTATATAGCTTGCATCGAGCTTAATTCGGAAGGCCGGGGACTCGCCCCGGCTTTATTTTTCTTTATAAATCTATAGGAAAGCGTGATACCTTTTGATATACTAAATTGCTAGAAGGCAATATTTGGTTGTCGGGGGGCATAATATGCACGAACCTTTGCAGCTGTTGTTGTTGAATGCTTTCTTTCTCCTCGCCCCGTTATTCCTCGTTCAGCAGTTCGAAGACCACCCCGTGTTCCTTAAGCATAAGAATGCCCTAAGCTTCTTGGCCGGAGCTTTCATCGTAATAGCCAGCATGTCCTTTCCGATCCGAGTCTCCCCCGAATTTTACATCGATCTTCGCTGGGTCCCGCTCCTCTTGACGCACGTCTACGTCGGTTACGTGCTCAGCGTTCCGCTCGCGATTCTTATCCTTGCGTATCGACTGTTGGCGCTGGGCGGCGACGGGGCGTTCATGGCTTACGTCGCTCTCTTCGTCTTCTTGATCCCCCCGAAGCTTTTCTTGCGACCGAAATGGCGGGTTCGGCGGAAGATGTTGACGAGCGGCGCGTTGACGGCGGGGTACGGGCTCGCATGCACGGTGGCGCTCTACTTGACGGGTTCCCGCGATTCGATGACGCTGGATTGGGTCGTTCCGCTGTTCTCGATTCAGCTGCTCGTAACGGCGGCGATCACCGCCTTGCTGGAGCATTGGACTTGGAAGGACGAGACGAAGCTGAAGCAGCGGCAGCTCCTGGCGGAGAAGCTCGAGAAGTTCGATCTCGTCAGCCAGCTGGCGGCGAGCGTCTCGCACGAGGTGCGCAATCCGCTGACGGTGACGAGAGGCTTCCTGCAGCTGATGCGTTCGGGCGGGCAATCCGAACGGGAGCGACAGCAATACATCGCGCTCGCGATGGAAGAGCTCGATCGCGCGCAGAGCATTATCGCGGATTACTTATCGTTCGCGAAGCAGGATCCGACGTCCGGAAAGCTCACCGTCTTCGATGCAGGCAGTGAACTGGCGCAAATCGCGAACGTGATCAAGCCCTATGCATTAATATACTCGGTTCTCATCGAGACGGAGCTGGAAGCGGACTGCCGGATTCTCGGCCATGCCGGCAAATTCCATCAATGCGTCGTCAATCTGTGCAAGAACGCGATCGAGGCGATGCCTCGCGCCGGGACGGTTCGCATCGCATTGTCCCGGGACGCCGGCGCGACGGAAGCGCTGCTTACGATCCAAGACGAGGGCGTCGGGATGGACCGCAGGCAGATCGAGCGCATCGGCACCGCGTACGCGACGACGAAGGAGAACGGTACCGGTCTCGGGCTGTCGGTCGTCTGCCGCGTCGTGGAGGAGATGGGGGGGCGAATCCGCTTCGCCAGCGAAGTCGGACGAGGCACGACCGTCTACGTCCATTTGCCGTTGGAGACGCCGGAGCGTCTGCGGTGGGAGGAATCGTACGGCGCGCTGGAGCCGGGCCTTCCGATCGGAACCGGCGCGTGATGCGGTCGCTCGGTTACGGCTTCGGCGACGGGGCGGTCGCTCGCTCAAGCGCCGAGAGGATGGCGAACGCCTCTTCGTTCGTAGCGCCGCACATGTCTTCCGACGCTTGCAGGCCTCCGCATACGGCCGGGCGCTCGGGGCTGCCGAACAAGCCGCATCGCCGATCCGCCGTCAGATGAACGCAAGGGACGCCTGCGGGCTTGCCGTTCGGCATGCCGGGAATCGGGGAGGAAATCGAGATCGCGATACAGCAAGCCGCGCAGCCGATACGGCATTCCATGGCGGAGTCGCTCCTTTCTCCGATACGGGTAAGTGATGGTCCCATGATACCATATGAGCCTTGCGTCTTGTGCTGGAAAATGCGATCGTCTATGCTGTACGAATAGGACTGGCGAATCGGAGGAGTGCATCATGATCAAATGGGACGGACATACGCATACGCAATTTTGCAAGCATGGCAGCGCGGCGCCGCTGCGCGAGTACGTCGCTCGCGCCGCCGCCCTCGGCTTCGAGCGGTATACGGTAACGGAGCATCCGCCGCTGCCGGACGGCTGGATCGACGATCCCGCGTTGACGGCGGAGCTGGCGATGGATCGCTCGGAGCTGCCGGCTTATCTCGCCGAGGTCGCTTCGGTGAAGCGGGAATACGAGGGGCGGCTGGACGTGGCGGTCGGACTCGAGATGGACTACTTATACGGAAGCGAATTTTTCACCGAAGACGTGCTGTCGGAGGCGTCCTCGTCGCTCGAGGACGTCATCGTGTCGGTGCATTATTTGCCGGGGCGGGGCGGGATGCGGTGCATCGATTATAAACCGGAGGACTTCCAAGCCAATCTGCTGACTTACTACGGGACGATGGAGAAGGTCGTGGACGCTTACTACGACCATATCGAGCTGGCCGTCGCCGGCGCGGCGGGGTGGAGATGGCGCAAGCGGCTCGGACACGTGAACTTGATCGAGAAGTTCCGGACGGCGCTGCCTGCGATCGACGAGGCGCACATCCGCGCGCGTCTCGAGCGGCTGCTGCCGCGGCTCGTCGAGACCGGCGTGGGCATCGACGTCAACACGGCGGGCTTCCGCAAGCCGACGTGCGGCAAGGCGTACGTACCCGAGTGGTTCATGGCGGCGTGCGCGGCCCGGGGCGTCGAGCTCGTCTTCGGCTCGGACGCGCACCGTCCGGACGAGGTCGGCAGCGGCTGGGATTGGTACGAGGCGGCGAGGAAAGCCGCGGAATAAAACAACGGGACAGGTCGTCGCGAAAGCCGCGGCCCTGTCCCGTTCTATTTTCGTTGCGGGTTATCCCCTGACCAGCTTCGTACGCAACCGCGTAGACAGAAATTCGATGATCAGAATGAGCGCTACCAAACCGATGAGAATCGAGCCGACTTGATCCCACTTATAGCTCCGCATCGCGAAGATGAGCGGCGCTCCGATGCCTCCGGCGCCGACTAGCCCTAGAATCGAGGCTTCGCGCATGTTCATGTCGAAGCGGTACACCATGACCGACAAAAATATCGATAGGAGCTGCGGCACGATGCCGAAACGGATTTTTTCAAAAGCGGTGCAGCCGATCGACGTCATCGACTCCAATACGCGGGCATCGAGTTCCTCGATGGCGTCTACGTATAGCTTGGCAAGCATTCCGATCGAGGTTAACCCGACCGTCAATACGCCGGCGAACGCTCCCGGACCGGTCACGCGAATAAACATCAACCCGTATACAAGCGCCGGAACCGTACGGATCGCGATAAGCAGCAGTCTCGTCAGCCAAGATACCGGTTTCGGAACCAGGTTCGAGGCGGCCAGGAACGCGAGCGGCACGGCTAATACCGCGCCGACGATCGTCCCTAAGAAGGCGATCGCTACCGTCTCGACTAATAAATACAGCACGCTTTGTTTCGTCAGGTTGAAGAGAAGCGCCGGATCCGGATGCGTAAGTCCGTGCAAAATATTTTTCGCGATGCCCAGTCCGCTCTGTTCGATGTCGCCCAGATTGACCGCTTGCAGCGACCAGAGGAACAACGCGCCGACGATCGCCGCGACCGCGGCCAGATAAAGCCGATTCCGCGGCGCGGACAGCAGTTGATTTTCGATTCGATCCACTCGCCACGACTCCCTTAGATGAGCTTTCTACGGAAATGCTCGCTGACTCTCTCGATCAGGTATACCGTTACGATCAGCACCAGAACGATCATGCCGACGGCGGGATAATCCCGCCAACCGAGCCCTTCGTTAATGAGCAGGCCGATCCCGCCGGCCCCTACGAACCCCAGGATCGCCGCGTACCGTACATTTCCTTCGAAGCAATAAAGCGACGTCGAGATATAGCCCGGAAGAACCTGGGGGACGATCGCGAAGCGAAACGCTTGAAGCCTCGTCATGCCGATCGATTCCATCGCCTCGAAGGCGCCCATATCGACATTTTCGATCTGCTCGTACAGTAACTTCCCTACATATGCAATCGTGAAAAGCATAATCGCTACCGTACCTGCCATCGGACCGAGTCCGAATACGAAGGTCGCGATCAAGGCGGTGACGAGCGTCGGCAACGTCCGAAGCAAGCTCAGCGCCGTCTTGCTGACGGCGACTAGCAGCTTAGACTGCATCACGTTGGAGGACGCCGCCACCGCGATCGGCAACGCCAGCCATGCCCCGACGATCGACCCGAGCAGCGACATCTTGATCGTATCGAGCAGCGGCTGCCAAATGCCGGACAGGCTGTCCCAATCCGGCGGAATCATGGCGCGGATAATCGTAAAGAACTCATGGATTCTTGTAACAAGAACATGAAAGCTAAAGCCTGTAAACTCCGAGGACACGACCGTGCAAACCGCCAACGCGGCGAGGATGAGCGGCGCGCGGGAGCGCTTCTGCAGCACGACCTTTCCGTCGGAAAGCACGATTTTTTTAGGAGGAAACCACTTATCGTACATCGATCGTCCGCTCCTCCATTGCCTTTTTCTCCGCTTCCCATGTCCCCCCGTAAATCTCTTGGAGAATGTCCTGCGTGACCTCCGCGCGATCGCCGTCGAATACGACTTCTCCCTTGCGAATGCCGATAATGCGGTCGGCATACTCGAGCGCCATCTCGACATGGTGGATATTCATAATGACGGAGATGTTCCATTCCTTGTTGATTTTCCGGAAGTCGTCCATGACGACCCGCGCCGTTACGGGATCGAGGGAAGCGATCGGTTCGTCCGCCAATATGATGTCGGGATGCTGCGCGAGCGTGCGCGCCAGCGCTACCCGTTGCTGCTGCCCGCCGGACAATTGATCGACGCGGACGAACGCTTTGTCCAAGATCCCTACCTTGTCGAGCGCCTCTAACGCTTTGATTTTGTGTTCCTTCTTGAAGAGGCCCGTCAGCTTCCGCCACATGGGCAGATCCGGAACGAGGGAAACCAGCACATTATTGATGACGGTCGTACGCGTGACTAGGTTGAACGATTGGAAAATCATCCCGATCCTGCGGCGGAATCGACGAATATGGCGGCCCTTGAGCTTGGACACATCCACATTGTCGACGACGATCGTTCCGTTCGTAATCTCGTGCATCCGGTTGATGCACCGGATGAACGTCGACTTCCCTGCGCCGGAGAGACCGATGACGGCAACGAATTCGCCTTGCTCGATAGTTACGTTAATGTTGCGGAGGGCGGTGGTTCCGTTCGAATAGGTTTTATTCACGTCGATAAACCGGATCATGGGGGATTCAATCCTTTAGTCAGTTTGGGAGTCGTAAAAAATGAGAACATCATGAAAATAATGATGTCCTCATTCGCGTTCATGGTTTTCGGTTGGCTTATTTCATGCTGCGGAGCAGCTCTTGCGCTTTCCGTTCTTGATCGTAATCGGAAGACTGGGCGACCTTGTAGCCTTCGTGCGTGTAGATCGCGATCACTTCCTTGCCTTCTTCCGTCCCTGCGATCGCGATGAAAGCTTGCTGGAGCGCGGTTTTCAATTCGTCCGTCATGATCGGCGAGTTCTTGCTGACGCTGACCGTGTCGTTGTAGATCGGGTCGGTAACGCCGATGACGTTCGTCTGCTCCCAGATCGATGCCGTGCCGCCGAATTCGCTCGTCCATTTCTCCTCGTTGTCGCGGCGCGCGTCCGCGTAAGCGACGACGATGTCCGTCTGCCCTGCGGCGAGGCGCGCGAACGAGCTTCCGTACGAATCCGATTGCGTCACTTGCGAGAGATCCGTCAGTTTCTTGCCGTATTTGTCTTGCAGCCACAGCGTCGGGTAAATGTAACCCGCGGAGGAGGACGTGGACATGACCGACCAGCTTGCGCCGTTCAGGTCTTCCCATGTCAACGCTTCGCCGCCGTTCACTTTCGCCGCGAGCTCTTGCCCCTTCGCCGAAGGTCCGGCAATCAGCAAAGCTCGGTAGTAAGAGGCCTGTTGATCGTCAAGACCGGTCGTAGGCTTGTTGTCGTTCCATTCCTTCGGATCGTCGGAGTCGATCGACAATGCCTTGCGAGTCGCCGTCAGAATGACGTCGGCTCCGTCGTCGTACAACGCATAGGTACCGCCGGGAATCAACCCGATATCCGTCGTGCCCGCGCTGAGCGCTTCGCCTACCGCTTCGTATGTCGTGCCTACGTCGATTTGAACGTTGCCGACCGTATACCCCTGCGATGCCAATTGATTCTTCAACAATTCTTTCAACGGCTCCGTAGCCGTAATGATTTGGTCCGGATCCTTGGAAGGGACGAAGCTGACCTTAAGTGTGTCGATCTGTTTGCTTGCGCCTTCCGCCGGCGTTCCCGCAGCTCCGGAGTTTGCGCCATCGGTACCGCCATTCGCTCCGCAACCTGCCAGCAGACCGACGGCCGCCACCGCCGCAAGCAGCGGCATCCATTGTTTCTTCACCTGAAGACCTCCATTTGATTTGAACGGATACGAACATGTTTGTCCTACTTCGACAGCATACAACCGAATTATTAACGATTGGTCAAATCGATGTAATGATTTTGTTAAGATTCGCAGGAACATGTCGAACGACTTGGCGGTATGGTAGAATAATCGAATCTTCTCATGGTTTACAAGGGGGCGAAGCGATGACGAACCAACGATGCGAAGTAGTCGTCCTAGAGACGAGCGACCTCCATGGATTTCTGCTGCCTAGAAGTTACGCCGATCGGAACGAAGTCGGACGCGGGCTCTCCCGCATCGCGAGCGCGATTCGGGAGATTCGTCGACTCCATCCGGACGCGCTCCTGATCGATAACGGGGATTGCTTGCAAGGCACACCGCTGACCTATTACCACGCCAAGGTGAACGGCGAGCCGGCGAACCCCGTGGTCGCTTGCCTGAACGAGCTTCGCTACGACGCGGCCGTCCTCGGCAACCACGAGTTTAATTACGGGCTGCCTTACTTGCGAAGCACTGTGGAACAATCCGACTTCCCTTGGTTGTCGGCCAATATTGTGGACATGGCCGCCGAGATGCCGGTGTTCGGCAAGCCGTATCTCGTTCGCGAGCTGAGCAACGGATTGCGAATCGGCGTGCTCGGATTAACGACGGCCTATATCCCCAACTGGGAGCAGCCGCAGCATATCGCGGGGCTCCGGTTCGACGATCCGGTCGCTGCCGCCCGGAAGTGGGTTCCTATTATGAAGCGCAAGGAAAGCGTCGACGTCGTCATCGTATCGTATCATGGCGGCTTCGAGCGCGATCCGGCGACGGGCGAACCCGCGGAGCCGATCACTCGGGAAAACGTCGGGTACGAAATCTGCGAGCGGGTAGAAGGGATCGATGTGCTGCTGACGGGTCATCAGCATCGGGCGATCGCCAACTGCCATGTCAACGGCGTGTGCGTGGTTCAACCTGCGAACGAGGGGAGGTTCTTGGGCAAAGTAACGCTTCAAGTCGAGAAGGGCGTCCATGGCTGGTCCGTGACGAGCAGCGGATCGGAGCTGATCGATGCAGCCGGATACGACCCGGATGTAAGAATCGAAGAAATCGTGGGCGATGTCGAAGCATTGGCGCAGACGTGGCTGGATCAGCCGATCGGCTACGCGACGGGGGACATGTCGATTTCCTCCCATGCGGATGCCAGGCTGCACGAGCATCCGCTGATCGAATTCATCAATCGGGTACAGCTGCACGTCTCCGGGGCGAGCATCTCCAACACGGCCTTGTTCGATAACTTATCCCCCGGCTTCGGCGAGCGAATTACGATGCGCGACATCGTGTCGAACTACGTGTACCCCAACACGTTGAGAGTCATCCGGATCTCGGGGAGCGATATGAAAGCCGCTCTCGAGAAGTCGGCGGAATACTTCGAACTTGGTCCGGAGGGCGACATCGTCGTCCATCCGGCCTTCCTGACGCCCAAGCCGCAGCATTACAACTATGACATGTGGGAAGGCATTGAGTACGTGTTGGATATTTCCAGGCCGGTCGGTCGACGCGTCGTAAAACTCGAACGCAACGGACAGCCCGTCGTCGAAGACGAGCGGTTCGACGTGGTCATGAACAATTACCGCGCAGGCGGCGGCGGCGACTTCGCCATGTTTCAGGGAAAGCCCGTCGTCAAGGACATCCCGACCGATATGGTCGAATTGTTGGCGGATTACATCCGGGAGCGCGGCCGCATCGAAGCGAGCGCGAACGGAAATTGGGTCGTTGTGAACGGGAGTAAGGATTGATCGAAGGAAGATACGGTCGGGGTAACGGAAAAAGTGGCGGGCGAGTACTTGTGGACAAGTCTTCGCCCGCCTTCGCGTACGCCGCTGGTTACCCGATCGGGGCGCCATCCCGGTAGACGCGAACGATGTCGAGCCCCGGCGTCAGCAGCACGAGGTCGGCGGCGGCCCCGGCGCGGATCGCGCCCAGCTCGGCTTCGAGGCCGAGCTGCTTCGCCGCGTTGGCGCTGGCCAGGCGGCTCGCCTCCGGCACGCTGAGGCCGATGCGGCGCACGACGAAGCGGAACGCTTCGATCATCGTCAGCGTGCTGCCGGCGAGGCTGTCGCCGTGGGTGAGCCGCGCGACGCCGCCGCCGACGGTGACGTCGAGCCCGCCGAGCGAATACTGGCCGTCGCCGAGGCCGGCGGCCGACATCGCGTCGGTGATGAGCACAAGGTTGCCGGCCGTCTTCGTCTTCGTCAGCAGCTTCACGGCGGCCTCATGGACGTGCACGCCGTCCGCGATGACTTCGGCGACGATGCCGTCCGTCGTCAGCACGGCGCCGGCGACGCCCGGATTGCGATGATGCAGCGGCGTCATCGCGTTGAACGTGTGCACGGCTTGGTTTAGGCCCGCTTCCGCAGCGGCGACGACTTGGTCGTACGTCGCGTCCGTGTGGCCCGCGGCGGCGATGATGCCGAGCGCGCGTAGCTCGCGAATGACGTCAAGCGAGCCTTCCTTCTCCGGCGCGAGCGTCAGCTGCTTAATGAGGCCGGGATACGCGCTTGTCCACTCCCGCACCCAGTCCGCGTTCGGCGGCACGATGTGGGCCGGATTTTGCGCGCCGGGCCACTTCTCGCTGATGAACGGCCCTTCGAGGTGGACGCCGAGCAGCTTGGCGCCGCGCGGCGAGGCGGCGGCCCGGTAGTCGGCCGTCGCCCGCAGCACGGCGTCGATGTCCGACTTCGTCGCGGTGACGGTCGTGGCGAGCATCGACGTCGTGCCGTGGCGGCCGTGGAAGCCGGTAATCGTCTCATACGACGAAGCGGAGGCGTCCATGAAGTCGCCCCCGAAGCCGCCGTGCACGTGCAGGTCGACGAACCCGGGCACGACCCAGCCGTCGCCCAGCTCGACGTCCGCCGCGAGAGCGCCGGCGTCCGCGATCACTTCGGCGATGCGTCCGCCTTCCAAGCGGACGATGCCGTGTTCCAATATCCCGTCAGGCGTGACGATGTTCCCTCTGATTCGCGTCATTCGAAGCGCCTCCCCGCTTCGGCGTCGAGCAGCACCACGAGGTGCGGATGGGTCTGCAGCAGGCTCGCCGGGCATTCGGTCGTGATCTCGCCCGTGAGCGCGCGGTGCACGATGTCGGCTTTGTCCGCGCCCTTGACCACGAGCAGAATCGTCTTCGCCTTCAGGATCGTGCCGACGCCCATCGTGATCGCGTGCGTCGGCACGCGGTCCGGCGATTCGAAGAAGCGGGCGTTCGCCTCCCGCGTCGTGTCGCTCAGCTGCACGACATGCGTGCCGCGAATGAGCGAATGGTCCGGCTCGTTGAATCCGATATGTCCGTTATGGCCGAGGCCGAGCAACTGCAGATCGATCTGTCCGTACGTCTCGAGGAGCGCGTCGTACCGCTTGCACTCCGCCTCCGGATCCGCCGCGATGCCGTTCGGGATGTGGGTGCGCTCCGGGGACGCGTCGATATGGCCGAACAAGTGCTCTTTCATATAATGCGCGTAGCTCTGCGGGTCGGATGCCGGCAAGCCGACGTACTCGTCCAGATTGAACGTCGTCGCTTGCTTGTAGCTGACCATGTTTTTACGGAAGGTGCGAATCATTTCCTTATAGATGCCGATCGGCGTGCTGCCGGTGGCGAGGCCGAGCACGGCGTTCGGCTTCGTCTGCACGAGGCCGGTGATGATGCCGGCGCCGGCTTCGTTCAGCTCGGCGTCCGTGGGGAACTTTAGAATGTTCATGAGATCGATTACCTCCCTTTATCCTTGCGGTATTTGCGAACGTTCACGTACGTCCGCTCCAGCTTCGGCACGTAGACGTCGAATTTCGAGCTGACGAGTCCGGTGAACAGGATGTCGATGACGTGAAGCTGCGCGATGCGCGACGCCATGTCGCCGCGCCGCATGCCCTCCTCGAGGGAGGAGGCGAACAAGGCGATGTCCGCGGCGCTTGCAAGCGAGCTGACGCCGTACTTCGTCAGCGAGATCGTCGTCGCGCCCTGCGCCTTCGCGCATTCGAGGGCGTCGAGCGTCTCCTGCGTCTCGCCGGAGTACGAGATGGCGATCGCGACGTCGCCCGGACCTAGATTCGACGCGGACGTGATCTGCAGATGCGGGTCGGAGAAGGCGTTCGCCTCCTTGCCGATCCGCACCAGCTTCTGATAGGCGTCCTGCGCGACGAGACCGGACGTGGCGACGCCGTACAGGTCGATGCGCCGCGCGCGGTGCAGCGCGTCGATCGCCCGCTCCATCGCGGCGAAGTCGATGAGGCGCGTGGTGTCGGAGATCGAGCGAAGGTGGTTCGCCTCCATCGCGGCGACGATCCGCTGCAGCGAGTTGCCCGCGACGATGTCCTGGTACGTCGGCTGCTGCTCCGAAGGCGTCGCGAGCTCTTCGGCGAGCTTCAGCTTGAAGTCGGGGAAGCCGTCGAATCGCATCCCCTTGCAGAAGCGCGTGATCGTCGCGGCGCTCGCCCCGGCGCGCTCGGCCAGCTCGGTGATGCCCGACCGGGTCGCCTCTTGCGCATGCTCGAGGATATATTCCGCGAGCGCCCGCTCCTTCGGGTGCAGGGAAGACAGCCGCTCGCGAATGGCGTATAAGATGTTGGACATACCGTACGCCTCCATGCCTCGTGTAAATAATTTGTTTATATTTTGCGAAACGATGAAAATAATTTTCTTACACTATTATCTTATGCTAGGATTCCCTCCGGCGCAAGCGAAACATGCCGGAACATGGGAAAAAACGCGACGACCGAAAGATATCGGTCGTCGCGTTTTCCTTGGGTCGTCGGATAAGGAACATCGAGTTTCTCTATTCGGGTTCTGGTCGCCTCGAAACGCCCGATTCGGAACGAATAGCGAACATCGATATTCCTAATCCGGTCTACGCCTCCGTCTCCGCGTGCGAGATCGGGCAGCCCTTGCAATAGCCGCCGTCCGGCAGATGGTACCGGAGGCAGCAGGTACGCCGCACCGGCTTGCCGGTCCAGGCGAACGGGTTGAAGCATTGCAGCTCCCCGTACAGCTCCGGCGGCGCTTCCTTCTGAATGTAGCGATAGTCGTCCTCGAGACGCTCGCGGAGCGCGGCGTCGCCGGCTTCCTCGATCCAGAGGCGATAGAAGTGGTTCAGGTACATCGATCCGTTTTCCCAGAGCAGGTCTTCTCGAATGCCGGTCGCCTCGCGGAGCGTCTTGAACACCAGGTTCCAATTATGCGCGAACAGCCGGATGACGGTCAGCTCCCGCAGCGATTCTCGAGCGGCGTCGTCCGCGACGGGCGTCGCGCGTCCGCCGCACAGGATCGCGAAGGGGGGATCGCCGGGGAAGAGGACGGTCACGTCGCGCAGCGAAGCGGTACGGGCGATGCCGAGCACGCTGAATTCGTGCAGGACGGAGACGAGGGAGCGGCAGTACCACTTGGCGAATTGCGAGGCGGCGACGGCCGGCTTCTCGGTGCCGAGCAGGGTGCCGACGCGCTCGAGCAGCGAGCGCACTCCCTCCGGCGATGCCAGCGTCGGACCGGGCAAGCGGTCCCACGCAGGATTCGGGTCCGTCGTGTGAAAGCCAAGCTGTCGATGCAGGGCGGTGCGCAGATCAACGGACATGGGCGACCTCCTTCGCGGGTGCGGGTTCGGGCGCGCCGGCCGTCGCGGACGACGGTCGGACGGGGGCGCGGGACCCGAGCGGAATGCACAGCGGCGAGCCGTATACCGGATCGTCGATCATGCGGCAGTCCATCTCGAACACGTCGCGCACCAGCTTCTCGTTCACGACCTCCGCCGGCGAGCCTTCGGCGTAGACGCCCCCGCCCGCGACGGCCACGATGTGATGCGCGTACCGGCAGGCGAGGTTGAGGTCGTGCAGCACCATCACGATGGTCCGCCGCTCCCGCTCGTTCAGCGCGGCGAGCAGCTCGAGCACTTCGATCTGGTGCGTCATATCGAGATACGTCGTCGGTTCGTCGAGCAGAATCGTCTCGGTCTGCTGCGCGAGCGTCATGGCGATCCAGGCGCGTTGCCGTTGGCCGCCCGACAAGGCGTCGACGGGGCGATCCCTGTACGGCGTCATGCCGGTCGCGGCGAGCGCTTCCTCGACGGCCGTCTCGTCGTGCCGCGTCCACTGCTTCAGCCACGTCTGGTGCGGATAACGCCCTTGCTTCACCAGCTGCAGCACGGTGAGGCCTTCCGGCGCGACGGGGCCTTGCGGCAGGATGGCCAGCTTCTTCGCGACGTCCTTCGTCGGCGTGCCGTAGACGTCTTTCCCGTCGAGGAGGACGGCGCCGCCGGCGGGCTTCAGCAGGCGGGCGAGCGAGCGGAGCAGCGTCGACTTGCCGCAGCCGTTCTTGCCGATGAGCACCGTGATTTTCGACTTCGGGATCGACAGGTCGAGCCGGTCGATGATCGGCGTCTCGCCGTAGGCGAGCGTCAGCCTTTGCGTAGCGATGGCGGTCATTGGCCTTTCCTCCTCCTTAGGAGCAGATATACGAAAAATGGCGCCCCCACTGCCGCCGTAAACACGCCGGCCGGAATGTCGTTCGGCGGGAAGGCGGTCCGCCCGAGCGTATCGGCGACGAGCAAGAGCATGGCGCCGATGAGCGCGGACACCGGCAGCGCCGCGCCGAACGCCGGCCCGACCAAGCGGCGCGCCATATGCGGCGCCATGAGGCCGATGAAGCCGATCGCGCCGACCTGCGACACCGCGGCGCCGGCGAGCGCGGCGCTGACCGCGATGAGCAGCACCCGCTCGCGGGAGACGCGGCTGCCGACGCCGGCGGCGACGTCTTCGCCCAGCTCGTGCACGTTCGCCTTGCGGGAGAGCGTCCAGGCGGCGATGCCGAAGGCGATCGCCCACGGCAGCAGCGCGGCGACGTTGTTCCACGAGCTGCCGTAGACGCTGCCGGTCAGCCAGGTGAACGCCTGCGTGGCGAGCGGCGTCGGGCTCATGACGATGAGGAACGAAGAGAGCGAGCCGGCTGCGGTTTGCAGCGCCACGCCGATCAAGACGAGGCGCAGCGGCGACAAGCCCCCCTTCCAGGCGAGCGCGAACAGCAAGGCGGCGAGGAGAACCGCGCCGCCGACCGCCGCGAGCGACAGCCCGGCGAGGCCGATCGCGCCGCCGGTCAAGACGAGGCTCGCGACGCCGGCCGCGGCCGCGCCGCCCGTCACGCCGATCATGTCCGGCGAGGCGAGCGCGTTGCGGGACACGCTCTGCAGCAGGGCGCCCGAAGCCGCGAGGCAAGCGCCGGCAAGGATCGACATCGCGGCGCGGGGCAGACGGAACGAGTACAGCACCGTACGGGTCGTCTCGTCGCCGAAGCCGAGCGCGCCGCGGAGCACCTCGAGCGGCGAAATCCATAGGCTGCCGACGCCGGCGCTGACGCAGGTCAGCGCGAGCAAGGCAGCCGTCAAGACGACCGCCCAGAGCACTGCGCGGCGATCGACGAGGTAGGAATACAGACGCGTACGAATCGCGTATTGGTTAGGATGCTGCATGAACGTTCCTCCTTGCCACCCAGACGAAGAACGGCACCCCGATCAGCGCGGTGACGACGCCGACGGGCAGCTCGTTCGGCATCGCGACGAAGCGCGCCAGCACGTCCGCGCCGAGCAGCAGGACGCTTCCGAGGACGGCGCTGTACGGCAGCAGCCAGCGATGGTCGCGGCCGGCGGCGAAGCGGGCGAGGTGCGGCACGACGATGCCGACGAAGGCGATCGGGCCGGCGACGGCGACCGACGCGCCGGCGAGCAGGACGACGGCCGCGGCGGCGCCGAGCTTCACCGCGCCGACGCGCTGCCCGAGGCCGCGGGCGACGTCTTCGCCGAGCGCCAGCGTATTGAGCGGCGCGGCGAGCAGGGCGCAGACGGCCGCGCCGAGCGCGAGGAACGGCAGCACCGGGAGCAGCATCGGCATCTCGCGGCCCGCGACGGAGCCGACGAGCCAGAAGACGATCTGGTCGAACGTGCGGCCGTTCACGAGCATGATGCCTTGCGTGATCGACGACGCGAAGGCGGTGACCGCCGCGCCCGCGAGCGTGATGTTCACCGGCGAGCCGCCGCCGCGGCCGACGGAGCCGAGGCCGTACGCGGCTCCGGCCGCGAGGGCGGCGCCGAGGAACGCGGCCCAGAGGAACTGGGCTTGCGTCGCCGCCCCGAGGACGGTAATCGCGAAAATAATGAAGAGCGCCGCGCCCGCATTCACGCCGAAGATGCTCGGCGAAGCGAGGGGGTTGCGCGTGACCGTCTGCATGACGGCGCCGGCGACCGCGAGCGCCGCTCCGACCGCCGCCGCGACGAGCGTCCGCGGCAGGCGGGTGTTCCGCACGATCAAGTGATCGGCGGAGGAGGGGTCGAACGCGGCGAACGATTGCCAGACGGTGTATAGATCGATGCTTCGGCTGCCGTACGCGATCGATAGGAAGGCGAACGCAAGGAGAAGCAGCGTGCATAGAAGAAGGCCCAACGTTTTGTTCATGGACGGAGATCCTTAATAAAGTAGGATAAGTACTTCCCCATTGTATGAGAGCGGTTCTCAGGTGTCAATGAGGATGAGAATCGTTTTCAAGAAAAGTGTTGACAGGGGTGCGCTCCGTAAGTATAGTGAGGCTTGGCGCTAGTAATGAGAATGATTATCAGAAATTCTTCGGGGAGTGGAACGGTGATGAAGAAATTTATGAATATGGCGTTCGTCTCGATCGCCTTGTTGGCGGTTGCGATCGGGTTGGCGGCGTGCGGCGGCGCGGAGACGCCGTCGACGGCGGCGGAGACGGGCGAGACGACGGAAAACACTGCGGCGACGGGCGGGGCGACGAAAGACGCCGCGGCGGCGGAGACGACCGCGAACGAGTCGGGGGCCGCCACGCGCGGCTTCGAGCACGCGATGGGGATGTCGGACATCCCGACGGAGCCGAAGCGCGTCGTGATTCTGACGAACGAAGGGACGGAAGCGCTGCTCGCGCTGGGGGTTACGCCGGTCGGCGCCGCGAAGTCGTGGCTCGGCGATCCGTGGTACGACCATATTCAGGATCGGATGAAGGACGTAACGAACGTCGGCGAAGAGAGCCAACCGAACTTGGAGCTCATTATCGGCTTGAAGCCGGACCTTATTATCGGCAATAAGCTGCGCCATGAGGAAATTTACGACGAGCTGAGCGCGATCGCGCCGACGATCTACGCGGAGACGCTTCGCGGCGACTGGCAAGAGAACTTCAAGATGTACGCGGACGCCCTCGGCAAGACGGCGGAAGGCGAGAAAGTCATGGCGGACTACGCGGCCCGCATCGAAGACCTGAAGACGAAGCTCGGCGACAAGCTGTCGACGCAGGTGTCGATCGTCCGGTTTATGGCGAACGATACGCGTATTTATTGGAAGGATACGTTCTCGGGCGTCATTCTGAGTCAGATCGGCTTGGCGCGCCCGGCGGCGCAGGATAAAGACGAATTCGCGGCGCGCGGCGTGACGAAGGAACGGATCGAGGAGATGGACGGAGACATCCTGTTCTACTTCTCGTACGAGCTCGGCGACGGCGGCGCGACGGCCGTGGAAGAGGATTGGATCAACGACCCGCTGTGGCAGACGCTCGACGTCGTCAAGGCGGGAAAGGTGCACAAGGTGAGCGATGCAATCTGGAATACCGCCGGCGGCGTCATCGCGGCGAACCTGATGCTCGACGACTTGTATACGTATCTTGAAGTGAAATAGGAAGCGGGAAAGCCGGGGAGCGGATGCTCTCCGGCTTTTTCTGTGAGCGGCCGTATCGGTGATTACTTCTCGTCGCACTTATCCAATGGGTCGCGTTGGCGGCATAATTCATGCCGATATGCTTCATCGAAACTTTATAAAGGTTTTTTCATTATCCTATCGAACTAATAACGAACTTGCCAGACGCGGAGGGAACGTTCTGATGGGTGATTGGTTGCGAAAACGATCGATCCGGTGGCAGCTGCTTTTCACCGGAATCGCAATATTAACCGTGCTGTTGGCCTCTTGGTTTTGGAGTTATTATCGAATCCTCGACATCACCTATAAGCGGAACAGCGAATACACGCAGGAAATTATGGCGACGGCACGGAACCATATCGCCTCCAATGCGGATACATTCAACCGAATCATGCCGAACCTGACCTCGAACGAAACCGTTCAGAAGTACGTGACGAGCACGGATCCGTTAGAAAAATACGAGCTCTTCCTCCAATTGGAGAAGCCGCTCGTCAATTTGAAATCGATGAAGCAAGGCATTTTGGAGATCGTGCTGATCGGCACGAACGGCAATACGTACAACTGCATCAATTGCGAAAAGGATATCCCGTACGAAACGATTCCCGATCGGACGAACGCTTATTTCATGGGAATTCATTCTCTGCCGACCGGCGTTACGCTGAATGAAAGACCGACCGTGCCCGATTCCGTGTTTTATGTCGGGGCGCCGATCTACGACTCCCAAGTCGCCGCCGGGGAGAAGATCGGTTACGTCATCATGGTGCTGGACGTGTATGCGGTCGCACCGAAGATCGACAATTTGTCGCAGCGCGTCATAGGGAAGTTTTACGTGATCGACCGCAACGATCGGATTTACGCCAGCAACCGGAAAGAAGAGATCGGGAAACCGGCTCTCGCTTTGACGGAAACGCCCGGGCTCGCGCGGACGACCTGGGCCCCGTTCGTGAAGTTGAACGACGACCGACTCGTCGTCGATACGCAGCCTGTGCCCGAGATCGGAAGCCGGATCGTCAACGTGATTTCTGTCGGAGAGCTGTTCCGCGGGTTGGAGGACGTTCAGCGCTTGATCATCGGCATCTTCGCGTTGCTCCTCGTCGTGCTGTTCGGATGTTATTTGTTCATTAGCCGGAACATTCTCCTCCCGGTACATTCGCTCATGTCGCACATCTCCCGGATTCGGTCAAAGGGTCTTACGCAGATGGGGCGGCGCTCGTCTGTCGAAGGGTATGCCGAATTCAGCGTCATGGCGAATCAGTTCAACGCGTTGCTGGATGAAATCGACGAGTTGGCGCAGAAGCTGATCGATTCGAAAACGCATAACTTCGAGCTTCGGCTGTTGAAGCAGCAAGCGGAGCTTCAGTATTTAAAACAGCAAATCAATCCGCATTTCTTATACAACACGTTGGAGACGATGAAGGGGATCGCATTCGTCAGAGGGGTGCAAGAAATCCGCGACATCGCGGACGCGTTGAGCCGCATCTTCAAGTACAGCATTAAAGGCGGGGAGAACGTCAAGCTGCGGGAAGAAGTGAAGATCATTGAAGCGTATTTGAACATTCAACGCATTCGATTCGGCGATTTGTTCGACGTAGAGTACGATTTCACGGAGCGGACATATGATTGCACGATCGTGAAGATGATCCTTCAGCCTCTCGTCGAAAATGCGATCTATCACGGCATCGAACCGAAGCTGACGCCCAGCCGCCTGCTCGTCGGAAGCGAAATCGACGAAGAAGACTTAGTGTTATGGGTCGAAGACGACGGGATCGGCATGAATGCGGCGACGCTCGACTCGATTCGCGGCAGCTTAGGGGAGCCGTCGACGCCTCGCCGCCGGGAAGCCGCTTCCGACAGACATATCGGGATCTTAAACGTACATCGCCGGATT